>NZ_DLJR01000043.1:943-1214 GCF_002484365.1 Empedobacter sp. UBA7611 | reverse complement strand
TGTTTCACCTCTATCGTAAAATTCTTTTTGATTTAAGATTGCATCTAAAGCAACAGAAGTTTTACCTGTTTGACGGTCACCGATGATTAACTCACGTTGTCCACGTCCAATTGGAATCATAGAGTCAATAGAAACGATACCTGTTTGTAATGGTTCGTTTACTGGTTGACGGTATAAAACTCCAGGAGCTTTACGCTCGATAGGCATTTCATATAATTGTCCTTCGATTGGTCCTTTACCATCGATAGGATTTCCTAACATATCTACAACA
>NZ_DLJR01000043.1:0-732 GCF_002484365.1 Empedobacter sp. UBA7611 | reverse complement strand
TAATGTAGCTAATTTTGTTTTGATTGATGAATCAATTTGAGTATTACCTATTTTCAAGATAAAACCACCGATTAAAGATACATCAATTTTGTTCTCTACTTTTACTTGACTATTTGTGGCTAAAGTTTGTTTTGCTTTTGCTACAATATTATCAATGGTATTTTGATCTAATTGTACTGCCGAAGTAATTTCTGCTGTAACAATATTATTTGCTAAATCGTATAATGAAATAAACTGATCTGCAATTTTAGACAAAATATTTTCTCTACCATGTCTTACGACTAACGAAATGAATGTTTGAGAAGTTTTTGATAAAGATTTGAAAATCTCACTCAATACAGCTTCTTTTTTCTTTGCATCAATCACCGGAGAATTTAAGAAAACTCTTAAATCATCATTCTCTTTAATGACTTTGCGAACATCATTCATTTCAGCATACACTACGTCTGTTTGGCTTGCTCCATTCGCAAACTCCATCAAACCTTTAGCATATCTATGTGCTGCTCTGAATCCTGCCATGTTTAGTTAAATTTAACTTGATCAATAACATTATTAACTAAGTCTTCTTGAGCAGTTTTATCTGCTAATTCTTTCGTTAATATTTTTTCAGCAATTTCAATAGATAACTGTCCTACTTGATTTTTGATATCTGCCATAGCTGATACTTTTTCATTTTGGATAGCTGCTTTTGCGTTCTCAATTAATTTGTTAGCTTCTACAGATGCAGAATTT
>NZ_DLJR01000068.1:0-29890 GCF_002484365.1 Empedobacter sp. UBA7611 | reverse complement strand
TCGCTATTTCAGGACGGGACAGATAATCTTCAAATAAAAATCAATCCAAACAAGAAGGCTTTTATTCCTATGCAATTTACGGTGAACAAATCGCAAATGGCTGGAAAATTAGATTTAGAATTCAGTATTATTGATTTTTTAAGCAAAAAAGAAATAGGGAAATCTGTTACTTCAGTTGTTGTTTTGCAAAAGAGAAACATCAAAATTTTTCCTGTCCAGAGTAATATTTTTTATCGTCAAGAAGGAGATTCTATTCATTATGAATTGAAAGTAATGAATATGGGAAATCAAGCTGAAGAAATTTTGCTAACTAATGTTCTTCCTGACTTCAGAGGTAATTTCACTTCTGAAAACAAGCGACTTATAGTTGAAGCTTTTCAAGAAAAAATTGTTCGATTTTCTAAATATGTCGACCGAGATATGATGAAAATTGAAAGTTTTCAGGCAAATGTTTCGGGTTATACAATGACCAAAGATTTTGCAGGAAATGTATTTTTTACCATTCAGAATGCAAGTTCCAATCGTGTGTATAGAGATCCAACAATGTTAAATCAGAATTGGACCAATTTTTCTACAAATTATGTTCGATTAACTGCTCGTGATATAAATTCTGCTAATGCAAATTATAATTTAATGGCGCATCAAGAATTTTCGGTTGGGTTGAATGAATTTGCATATAACATTAATGGAACAACTTGGAATAACGATCAAGACATGGTTTTGACGGATTCTTGGGTGAAATATCAACGCAAAGACAAAGGAATTTTAATCGGATCAATCAATAACAACGATTTTGATATTCCAATTAATGGACGAGGCGTGATGTTGTTTAATAATTATGATAAGAATGACAACCGAATTGTAGTTGGAACGGTCGAAAAAAATTATAATTTATTAGATGATTTGAGTAATGATGTTTTCAAGAATAGTCACACAACTTTTGCGAATGGACGATTTTTGATAAAAGATAAAAACGAATTAGAAACAACAGCTTTATTTGATAGAAATTATTCGACAACGAATTTTGTTTTGACAAATGGTTACAAATGGATTACATCAAATAAGTGGAATCATTCTGTGAAATTTGGGTATGGTTTGTCAAAATTTAAAGAGACAAATGATGTTGAAAATTCATTATCGGTTTCTGCAAATGTTTCAGGAACGATAGGCAAATTTGATTTCTATAGTTCCAATTATTACAGTTCGGGGTATTATCCTGGGACTCGACGTGGAGCTTTGTATCTAAATCAGCGTTTGCAACGTACGTTTTCTAAGTTTTCGTTGTGGTCTTCGTTAACGATTACGAATAACAATCCGAAATCTATCGATCCGTATTTGATTAATTATATGCAAGCAAATGAGTCGAAAACGTTGCGTTTTGAGACGGGAATTTCGTTCAAATTAGCAAATCATTTTAATCTTTCGATTTCTCCAAAATTCAATATAGAAAAATCAAATATTCTGAATTATGAGACGTTTACGTACATGCCGATGGATTTTAAATCGACTTATTTAAACGGAACATTTACTTGGTTGTCTAATTCACGTGTGCATCAGTTGGTGTTGAATGCTTTGGGAGGGTTTTCTGAGCTAAACGAATTGAGTAAGGTTGATCCAATTGTTTATGGACAATTAACGTGGAATGTGAAAAACTTTCAGTTAAACTCAATTTATCAACGAGGAAGTATGATGATTGCAGAGGTTTATTCGACGAATAATCTAAATCATCAATTAGAACGTTTTACAACTTCGGCGAGTTTTCGTCAAAGCTTTTTTCAGAAAAAATTGAATACGGCAGTTTCTACTTATTATAATATTGACAAAAATTTTGGAAATACCCTAACTTTTGGAGCTTCTGTGGATTATCAACCAATTGATAATTTTATTGTGAGTACACAAACGAATTTTAGCCATTACGATTCGAAAACATTGAATAGCAAACAAACTTATTTGCAAGTTGGTGTACAATATAATTTGCCTGCGAAACGTACTGTGACAGATGTAAAAGACGGAACATTAAATTTGTTTGTGTTTTATGATTACAATGCAAATGGTATTTTTGATGAAGGTGATAAAGTGGCTGATAGTCGTAATGTGAAGATAAATGAAACTAACTTTATTACAGATTTAGAAGGAAATATAAAGTATAAAAAAGTTCCATATGGTAATTATTTAATCAAACTTCCTGGACAAAAATGGTTTGCACAAGATTATGCGGTTAATATTAATTCTAAAACGACTTCTATTTCTATTCCAATGCAACAAACTGGTGTTGTGAGAGGGAAAGTTGAGTATGAATTATCTTCAAATTTGGAGTATCAGGTTTCGGCAAATTTATTCGGTTTTACGTTGATTTTTAATCACGAAAATGGACAGATTTTTACAGTTAAAACAAATGATAGAGGTGAATATACAGCTTTTTTACCTGTCGGAAATTATACGTTTCACCTTTTAGAAAATAGTTTGCCAGAACATGTTTATGCAAAAACATATTTGAATAAAATAACGGTAGAAAAGGAACAAAATACAGAATATGAACCGCTTATCCTGAAAATTAAGGAGCGAAAAGTTAACATCAAACGTTTTGGGAGTTAATGGATATTTTGATTTACTTTGCATCAAAATAAACTCTAAATGCCACTAACTTTTTGCCATCCAGCAATTATTCTTCCGCTAAAAAAACTAAAATCGAATTGGTTTTCGATGACGGGATTAATCATTGGTTCGATGTCGCCAGATTTAGAATATTTCTCTCGAATGGAGATTATAGCGACGCATAGTCATTTGTTTTGGGGCGTTTTGTATTTCGATTTACCAATTGCGTTGATTTATTGTTTCGTTTTTCACTTATTTGTCCGAAATGTTTTAATTCATCATTTACCTTATTTTTTAAAAGAACGATTTGCTCAATTCCTAATTTTTGATTGGATTGATTATTTCAAAAAACATTGGATAATTGTGATTCTTTCAATTATAATAGGAGCTTATTCGCATCTTTTTTGGGATGCTTTCACACACGAATGGGGATATTTTGCGAAATTAATTCCAGCTTTAGAAGAAACTTGGTTTCAAATTCCTTTCAATAATCTCGAAGTAAAGGGATATAAATTTCTACAACATTTTAGCACATTTTTAGGTGCGATTTTTATTGCTTTTTGGATGTATAAAATGCCAAAACAAACCCTTCCTAAAACTAAACTTGATTACATTTTTTGGTTAAAAGTAGTTCTATTTACAACAATTATTTCCGCAATACGATTTGTTTTCTTCCCAATAGAAATTGGATTAGGCAACATCATTGTCGTTATCGGAATGAGCGTTTTTTTGAGTTTGGTTATTTTTGGGGTGAAAGAAAAATATTGTTAAAAAAAAATCTCTTCATTATTATTGAAGAGATTTTTTTATGTATTTATAATTTTAATATTTATCGAAGTGTAATCACATTTTGACCAACTTTGTATCCATTTTGGTAAATATCGATTTTATATTCACCTTTTGGAAAGTCATAATCAACCCAGTCAAAATTAACTCTTGAACCAGACATATTATTGTAATTAACTTTTACACGATCAGAATATTCTACAGAAGATCCAGAACGTAAAGTTGTTTCACCTGCATCAGCACCTTTAAATTTTCCTATCTCGCCGCTTGGTTTATAAATAGATACATACAATTCTTTGGTTTCTGAAGTCGCATTCAAGTTTTTATCCAAATCAAAGGATACTCTAACCTTATCAATTCTTCTTGCTCGCGTTGTTTCCACTTCTTTTCCGCTTGATTTTACTCTCAAACCTTTAATCGTATAATTTGAAATCGATAAAGTAGAATTTGTCTCTTTGATTAAATTCTGATGATTTTCTTTTTCAGTACTCAAATTTGATTCAACAGTTTTTTTCTGCTCATTTAAATGAGAATTTTCCGAAGTCAACTCTGTATTCTTATTTGTCAGCTTTTTATTTTCGTCTTTCAAGCGAACAATTTCTTCTTTATAAACTTTAATATCTGCTTGTAAAGAGGTTATCAAACGTTTAGCACGCTGCAATTCTCCATTTGTAATGCCTTCTTTATTTAAGATTGATTGAATTTCTTTTTGTTTCTCCAAAATCAATCGATCTTGATAACTTAAAGAAGAATCTTTTTTTACAACACGAGTTTTAGCATCATCAAAATCAGATCTAATTATACGTAATTCTTGTTTCAGAATTTCTCTAGATCGTTCCAAATCATTGATATCACTTTGCATTTCTATCGAAGATTTTGCATTTGCTTCTTTAGAATATACAATATACCCAATAGCTAATAACAGGGCTACTGCTAAAACAGCAATAATAATATTCTTTACGAATTCATTTTTATGTTTAGGGTTTGTAGAGGGTTCAAGATCTTTGTATTCAGTCATTTTAATTATTTCGAGGAAAAATTATTAAATCAAAAATTAAACCAATTTTATAATAATTAATAACTAATGTTAAATTTAACATTTACAAATTGTAATAAAACTTGATAAATAAAGACTTTTTAATCGTTTGTCTCTTTTTTAATGTCTTCAGAAGCTTCGTCTAATTTATTTTCGGCTTTTGTTTTTAACTCATCAGCTTTTTCTTCCAATTCTGTTTTTTCTTCTTTAAAAGTTTCTTTCAAATCCGAAACTTTCTCTTTCACAAAAGCACTTGTTTCTTTCATTTGCTTTTCCGCAATATCTTTTACTTCGTTATAATCTTGCTTCGATCTTTCTTTAAAATCTCTAGCGGCTTCTTTCGATTGTTCTTTCAAATCACCCGAAGCATCTTTTATATTATTGATTGTTTTACGCGCAAAATCCGATGCGTCATCTGCAATCAATGTTCCTGCTTTTTTTACAGTTGCCGAAACATCGTCAAATTTATCTCCCGCAACATCAATCGCAGTTTCAGTTTTTCCTAAAATTCTTTTCAAAAAAGTTCTAAGTCCCATAATAATTTATTTTGTTGATTATTTTCAGTTTAAATTTACAGCTTCATTCGCAATTTTAGAATGAATTAATTTAATTTTTTATTTAAAAATATGAATTTCAACTATTTTAAACGATATTATCTCCGAATTTTAATGTTCAGTTTACTAACTATTTTTAGTTGTAATCCGAAGAAAAATCAATCCGAAACACATCAAAATACTTCATCCGAAGAAATATCCTTCAAATATTCGACCAAAAATAAAAACTTTGTCAGCGCACATCGTGGCGGAAGTGGAATACATGGTTTTCCTGAAAATTGTGTCGAAACTTTTGAACATCTTTATCAAAAAGGAATTCAAATTTTTGAGATTGATGTTGCCGAAACAAAGGATAATCAACTTATTTTAATGCACGATAATTCGTTGCAACGAACAAGCACAGGGCGACAAGATGTCAATCAAGTTGACTTAAAAACCATTAAGGAATACTTTTTGGTAGATGATTTTGGACAACAAACGTCATACAAAATTCCGACTTTTGCAGAAGCGCTAAATTGGGGGAAAAGTAAACCGATTTATTTTATGGTTGACATAAAAAAAGGTGTTGATTATCGTGATATTGTGAAGACAATAGAACATGTAAACATGCAAAAACAGGTTGTTTTGGTGACGTATACAGTTGGTCAAGCGAAAAAGTTGCATCAACTTGCGCCAGATATGCTATTGTCTGTTTCGATGCGAAACGAACGCGAATTTAATGAAATGATGAACAGCGGAATTCCGACTGACAAAATGGTTGCCTTTACAGGAACTCGACGCAATGACAAATCATTTTTAAACAAAATTCATGACAAGGATATTTTGGTCATTTTTGGGACGTTAGGAAACTTAGACAAAAGTGTTTCGGCGAGAAATGGACAACTTTACCGCGATTTAGAAAAAGATGGTGTCGACATTTTTGCAACAGACAGAGCAATGGATGTACATCAAACGATTAATAAAAATTAAATGGAAACAATATCACTTAAGGATTCAAATTATTTTTCAAAATTGATGCTAAATTATATCAATCAAGACGAGGATTTGAAAAACTTCTACAACCTATTTCCAACCAAAGAAAACTATATAAAACAAGCGAAAAATAAGCTTGGACATTATAAAAATAGAGCAATTCTTGTTGAACAAATTTCGAAACAATTAGGTCATTTAGATTTATCGGAAAAGCAACAAAATAATCTACAAAAATTAAGAGAAAAGAATACAGTAACAATTACGACTGGACATCAATTAAATTTATTTACAGGTCCAATTTTCTTTTTTTATAAAATTTTGCAAGTTATCAAAGCATGCGAAGAATTGAATAATGAACAAAGTGAAATCAATTTTGTTCCGATGTTTTGGATGGCGACAGAAGATCACGATTTCGAAGAAATTAATCATTTCAAATTTGGAGATCGAATTATTCATTGGGAAAAAGAATTTGGTGGACCAGTTGGTCGTTTATCAACAAACGGTTTACAAAAAGTTTTTGATTCATTTTTGTCATTAATTCCAAATGGAAAAAAGAAAACTGAATTGCAAAATTTGATTGAAGCATCTTATTTATCGAATGATAATTTGACAGACGCAACACGAAAATTGGTTCATTTATTATTCAAAGATCTTGGATTGTTGATGATTGATGGAGATGATAAAGAATTGAAAAAATTGATGATTCCAACTTTTGAAGAAGAATTAATTCAGTCAATATCGTTCAAAAAAGTAATACCTCAAAATGAGAAATTAGAACAATTGGGGTATTCTATTCAAGTGAATCCTCGTGAGATAAATTTGTTTTATATCAATCAAAATAATTCGCGCGAACGTATTGTTGAACAAAATGGAACGTATTTTGTCAATAACACTTCAATCAAATTTTCGAAAGAAGAAATTATTGCCGATTTACATCAAAATCCAGATAAATTTAGCCCAAATGTGATTTTGAGACCATTGTACCAAGAAACAATTTTACCAAATGTTGCCTATGTTGGCGGCGGTGGCGAAATGGCTTATTGGTTACAACTGAAAGAAATGTTCAATCAATTTGAAGTTGATTTTCCACTTTTAGTTTTGAGAAATTCATTGTTAATCCGAACTGAAAAACAATACGAAAAACAACAAAAATTAGATCTATCAAACGAAGATTTATTTTCGAATAGTTTAGCAATCACAAAAAAACGTTCGATAAATTCATCAGAAATTGCTCCAAAACTTCCTGAATTGGAAGAAGAATTAAAAAGCATTTTTGAACGTTTGGAACATTTGAGTTCGTTAACAGAATCTTCTTTTGCCGATATGATACAAGCGCAGCGCACAAAACAGTTGAAAGGTTTTGAGAAAATAAAACAACGTTTGGTGCATGCAGAAGTGAAAAAAAATGAAGATTTATTGAAGAGAATCGAGCAATTATTAAATGATCTTTCTCAACAAAATGGTTTGCAAGAACGTGTGAAAAATTTTGCTGATTTTGATTACATTAATATTCAGTATTTCATTGATTTTATTGAAGATAGTCTTCGACCTTTTGATTTCGAGTTCATCATAAATACATTGAAAGAGGAACTCTAAACAAAACATAATTTGTATATTTGACCACGAAAATTCATCTAAATGAAAAAAATATTAGCTTTATTGTTATTTGTTGGTGCATCAGCACTTTATGCTCAACAAAAAACGCATACAGTTCAAGCAAAAGAAACCGTTTACGGAATTTCGAAGCAATATGGTGTTTCGCAAGAAGAATTGTATAAAGCCAATCCTAAAATTGAAAAAAATGGGATTCATCCAGGTGATTTGATTGTGATTCCAGGTAAAGGAACTACGACAACCAAACCAACTGAAACCAATACTACAACAACTACGTCAAACGTAAAAATTTCGGACGATAATTATCAATATATTACAATTGAGCCGAAAGAAACGGTTTACAATTTGACAAAAAAATATAAAATTTCGGAAGAAACATTGAACTCATTAAACCCTCAAATCAAAGAAAGAGGTTTAGAAATTGGTGACGTAATCAAGCTTCCAAAAGATGTGACAAATAAAGTTTTTTCTGTTCCAAAAGGAACGCATTTAATCAAAAAAGGAGAAACTTTATACACTTTAGCAAAACAGTATAATGTAAGTGTTGACGATTTATATGCAGAAAATCCAGCTTTACAAACAGGTGTAAAAGAAGGAATGGTGATAACGATTCCTAAAAAATCTGGTTCTGTTGTAATCGAAGAAAACACGATCAACTATGTTGTTCAGAATGGAGATTCGGCTTACGGAATTTTAGAAAAATACAACACGAATTTAGATGAGTTATTGCGTTTAAATCCTGATTTAATCAATGGTTTAAAAGCTGGAATGACACTTAAAATTCCATTGCAAAAAAATGCTAAAATCATCAAATACGGAACTGCAGGAAAGTTGAAACGTGCTAATGACAATGAAATTAATGTTGCTATTATGCTACCTTTTGATGTTGCAAATAATCCGCAATTAAAAAATTCGCAAGCAATGCAATTTTTTACTGGAGCTAAATTAGCGTTGACTCATTTGGCGAAAAAAGGTAAAAATGTAAATGTAAAAGTGATCGACACGAAAAGCGGAAACTTACAAGATATTTTATCTACAACAGATTTTAGTAAAACGGATGCCGTTATTGGTCCATTGAATACGTCTGATGTCACGGAAGTTGCGAATTTCTTCAGCAATTCTGGAATCGCGGTGATTTCGCCTTATGCAAATGACGATTCGTTAAATTCTTTCAATGATTTATTGATTTCTAATCCAAAAGATGAAGTAATTGCAGATCAAATTATCGAAGAAATTGGAAAAAACTTTGCAGGAGAACAAGTTTATTTGTTGACAAATCGTGATGATCAAGAGTTAGCAAATTACACGAAAAAGCAATTAGAAAAACAGTTGAAAGCAAATGTTGTCATTGTAGATAGTGCTGCAAAAATTGTTCAACCACACGATAAAGTGAACGGCGAAGATTATTACACACCAATTATTACGGTTTTAGTTGGTGATGATGATAATTTGGGAAAACAATATTTAGAAAAATTAAAAACATTTAACAAAGACAATATCAAAGCTTACGGAATAAAATCGGTTTCGGTTTATGATGTTTATAGTGCAGATAATGCGAAAAATATCGATGCGTTCCGCGAATTTGGTTTTGTGTTTAGTACTGCGCGATTAATCAATACAAGAGATACGGAAGTACAAAGTGTAATCAAAGATTTCAAGGAAGTTTATTGTGAATTTCCGACGCGTTACGAGCAATTAGGCTACGATGTAACGTATGATATTGTGGACAGAATGAATAATAAAGGTGATGTTACCAACAATATTACAACAGAAAATACACGTTTGGCATCGAAGTTTGCATACAAAAAAATAAGCGGAAGTAAAGCTTATACGAACGATGCTAGCCGAATTGTTCGTTTACCTAAAAAATAATTTTATCAAAAATTATATACCAAAAAGCGATGCTAAATTTTAGCATCGCTTTTTTCTTTTTATCAAGATTTAGAATTAAAACCTTGTATTGAACGGATTTTTTCTAAATTTGACTATGCACAAACTTAAAGACAATTTACTCGTAAAAGTTATTCTTGCCATTGTACTTGGAATTTCACTCGGCGGAATAATACCAGAAGCTATTGGTCGTATTTTTATGACTTTCAATGATTTTTTTAGCGAATTACTTAACTTTTTAATCCCATTAATCATTGTTGGATTAATCGTTCCATCAATTGGAAGATTAGGACAAACAGCCGGAAAATTATTATTAGCAACCGTTTTAATTGCTTACGGATCAACCATTTTTTCAGGATTACTAGGCTACTCAGCGAGTATGTCTATTTTTCCACAATTATTAGAACATCAAACTGGGCAAATTAATTTAGCAGAAAAAGCCAAAGAATTTACACCATACTTTTCGATAGAGTTTCCTCCGTTATTTGATGTAATGCCAGGTTTAGTTTTTTCATTTCTTTTCGGAATCGGATTATCACGATTAAAAGATTCGACTTTTGGAAAATTTGCAGATGATTTCGAATCAATTATTACGTATTTAATTCAAAATTTAATCATTCCACTATTACCAATTTTCATTTTCGGAATCTTCTTGAACATGTCATATTCAGGACAAGTGGTAACAATTATGAACGTATTCCTTAAAATAATTGGTGTAATTTTCGTGCTTCATGTTTTCTTATTAGTGCTTCAATTTACAATTGCTGGAATTATTACAAAAAAAAATCCATTTACCATGATGAAATTGATGTTACCAGCTTATTTCACAGCATTAGGAACACAATCTTCTGCTGCAACAATACCTATAACAATTGCGCAAGTAAAGAAAATTGGTGTTCGTGACGAAATTGCTAATTTCGCTGTGCCGTTGTGTGCGACAATTCATTTATCTGGTTCGATGTTAAAAATCGTTTGTTGTTGTTTAGCATTGATGTTAATCCAAGGAATGGAAATTGATTTTGTTCAATTTTTAGGATTTATGATGATGCTTGGAATTGCGATGGTTGCAGCGCCTGGCGTTCCTGGTGGAGCGATTATGGCAGCGATTGGAATTATTGCTTCGATGTTAGGATTTAATGCAGAAAATCAAGCATTGATGATTGCACTTTATATCGCAATGGATAGTTTTGGAACAGCAGGAAATGTAACTGGAGATGGAGCTATTGCTGTAACGTTGAATAAATTATTCAAAAAAGAAGTTCAATAAAAAAAATATTAATCCAAATAAAAAAAGAGTTCCAAAAATATTGGAACTCTTTTTAGTTTTAAGAATATTTAAATAAATGAAGAATGTTTTTTTTATTGTATACCGATTCCACCACCGTTTTGCTCTGTTTTATTTTGCTGAGCTTCGGCTCTTGATTTAACTTTTCCTCCAAAATTGTAAGTAAATCCTAAGTAAGCTGTTTGAGATTCCCAGTTGAAGTTTGCATATCCATAATATGGATCATCCATATGAACTCTTGCTCGCATCGTTTTGAAAACATCATTAACACGAGCTGATAAAGCTGCTTTTCCGTCCATAAACGTGTAACGTAAGCCTAAATCCATTCGCCACATTTCTAACATTTCTCCTTGCAAAAATTTAGTTTTGCCTCTAAAGAATCCAAATTGTTGTAAACTTAATTTTTTAGATAAATTATACGTATTATTCATACGAGCAGAAAATACATTTGCTGTAATTTTCTTGTGATCATTTTGCATCTCAGAAGAAGTGAAATCTCCTGCCAAATAAACATTCATCCATTTAGCCAATTTATAATTCCAGCTTGCTTCAACTCCAAATTTATTTACTTTATCGTAGTTCAAATTGTACTGAATAATTGCAGACTCGATATCTTCATCCTTTTTGAATGATTGAATGATATTATCTTTTACACTTCTGTAAAATAAATTCGCAGAAATAGAACCTTTTGTTAATTGTTTTAAATAACCGATTTCATAAGAATCTGTATATTCTGGACGAAGATTTGGATTTCCTTCGCTCGACATTAATGCTGTAGAATATTGAGGAACTGGAGTTAATTGATAAATTCCTGGTCGATTAATTCGTCGGCTATAGTTTAATGATAATTGCGCTTTTTCAGTCAAATCATATGTTAAGAAAGCCGAAGGAAATAAATCTGTATAATCTTTTTTCAGAGTTCCTGCTTCATTTGGTGAATAAAACCAATCTGCATTATCTTCAACACGCTCTAAACGTAATCCAACTTGCGCTCCAAACTTATTAAATTTCTGTTTGTAATTTGTATAAGCAGAATAAAACGAACGATCGAACTGAAAATCAACTGACGGGTTGTATATATTTCCATTAAGAGGATTTGTTAATTCTTTAGTAGAATCCATATCATTATCATTAGACTCTTTACGATATTGAATTCCTGCTTCTAATTTTCCTGCATTTTCAATTTGATTGGTATAATCTAAATTAATACGAGTTGTTTGCGTTTTATCGTAACGATATTCTTGATAAAACTCGTCTTTTGGAAATGTATTTAAGTAATCTCTGTCATCATCCTCTTTATTAATCGAATAAAATGCATCTAAAACAAGATTGTGATCTTTCTTATTAAAATCTAATTTGTAATTCAAACTATAATCAGAACTTCTTGAATCTGACCAAATATCATTTCTATTTAATTTATTAAAATTAGTTTTTAAAACATTTGTATTGATTAAAGCAGCATGATCTCCATCCCACTGATTTGTATAAATCGTTAAAGCATTTTTATCATTGATAAACCAATCAAATCCTGCTTTATATGATAAATTTCTATTTTTTGTATTTTGAATATCAAATAATTGATCAATTTTATCATCATAATTACGACCAATTCCATTTTGTTTTGCTGGACGATCAGCGTAATTAATATTTCCAAATAAATTGAACTTTCCTACATTCACATTTGTATTCAATGATGTATTGAAACGGCTTTTCTTTCCTTGTTCATAACCTGCAATCAACCCAATATTATAACCTTTTTTAGTTCCTTTTACCAAAACAATATTGATGATTCCAGAATTTCCATCCGCTTCATATTTTGCTGAAGGATTGGTAATAATTTCAATTCGTTGAATTTGATTCGAAGGAATTTGCTTTAACAATTGCGCTGCTGACTGAGAAGAAGGTTTGCCATCTACAAAAACTTTTACATTCTCGTTTCCTCTTAATGACAATGCTCCTGTTTGTTGATCCACATTTACAGACGGAATATTATTCAGAACAGAAGCAGCATCAGATCCAGCAGATACCAAATCGTTCCCAACTTCAACAATACGTTTATCAATTTCATTACGATATTGTGAAGTTTGCGCACGAACAAATGCACCTTTCAGTTCTACGGTTTCCGCTTTTTCTACTTGTAAAATGATGTTACCTAAATTTAATTCACCTCCTTTTACCTCTGCAGTTGTTACAGATTGTTGATAACCAAATTCTGTAATCACCAAACGATAATTTCCGTCTTCCAAATCTGGAATCTCAAATGTTCCGTCTTCATTTGCATACACTTCATCGAATAATTCTTTTGAATCTGCCTTATAAATCTGAATCGCAGCCATACCAACCGCCTCATTTTTTGCATTTTCAATCTTTCCTTTCACAGGATGTTGTTCCTGTGAGAATCCGTAAATAGAGCAAACGGAGAAAAGAATAGCTAAAGTAAATTTGTTTAATCTCATAGTTAATATTTTTTTAACAGTACTATGTTTTACATAATACATAATAAGAGTTGTCCGTACTTTTTCCTAATTAGACGTTTTAAAAAATGTTTTGTTACAAAATTTTTAAACTTTTTTTAAATTTTAAAGTACTATGTTTTACATAATAGGTAAACCCAATTGTTGGATGATTTTATTAATAAGACGCAACAACTTCAAAAATGTTACAAGAATTTTTAATTTTTTTTTAAAATTTTTTTCCTCGGCTGAAAAACTTACATTTATCATTCAATTAATATTAATCAAAAAATTGCTAAAACATTGAGTTCAATTGTCATATTAGGTGCAGGAAATGTTGCGTTTCACTTAACTCGTGCATTAATCGAAAACACTTGCAATGTTCGACAAATTTTCAATAGAACATTAGAACATGCTAGAGAAATCGGAGAAGCAAATAGAATTTCGTATACTGATAAAATTTCTGAAATAGAAAAAGCAGACATTTATATTATTGCAAGTGCCGATTCTGGAATCGAAGAATTCTCTCATTATATTCCGTATGATGATGTTTTGGTTGTTCATACTTCTGGATCGTCTCCTATGTCTGTTCTGAAAGGCGATTACCGAAAAGGCGTTTTTTATCCATTGCAAACTTTTTCGAAAGAAAGAACAATGCGTTATGATAATATTCCATTTTTCATCGAAGCAGAAAATCCTGAAGATTTGAAAAAATTGAATGAATTAGGAAATCGAATTTCAAACGAAGTTCACAAACTAAATTTTGCAAGTAGAATGCAAGTTCATATGACAGGTGTTTGGGCAAATAATTTTGTCAATCATTTATATTATATCGCTGGAAATATTTGTGAACAAAACAATGTTCCGTTCGATGTTTTGTTGCCTCTTATACAAGAAACAGCAAATAAAGTGATCGAAATGAGTCCTAAAGATGCGCAAACTGGTCCAGCAAAACGTGGAGATCAAGTCATTATTGATCGTCATTTAGAGGCCTTACAAGATGATTCGAGATTATTACAGATTTACCAAATATTGACAGATTCAATCAAACGAGTTTACGAAAAATGATAAGTTATAAAGAAAAACTAAATAACATTAAAACCGTTATTTTAGATGTGGATGGAGTTTTGACAGATGGAAATTTAATTTTATTACCAACTGGCGAAATGGTGAGAACAATGAATACGCGCGATGGTTATGCGATGCAATTAGCCATCAAACAAGGAATACGAATTGCAGTGATTACTGGAGGAAGAGATGAAGCTGTTGTAAATCGTTTAAAATATTTAGGCTTAACTGATATCTACGTGAATAAACGTGATAAAGTAGAAGCTTTCGAAGATTTACTTTTTTCTTATGGATTAGATCCTGATGAAATAGCGTATATGGGCGATGATTATCCAGATTTAGCTGTGATGAATTTAGTTGGATTATCAGCTTGTCCTAACGATGCTTGTATGGATGTACGCAAAGCTTCAGAATATATTTCACCAGAAAACGGAGGGAAAGGTTGCGTTCGCGATCTATTAGAACAAATTTTGAAAGTTCAAAACAAATGGTATAATGCAGAAGAAGTAGCTTCTGTATAAAAGAATTTGAAATGTTATTAACAGAAAAATTAAAAGATACCAATATCATTTTGGCATCACAATCGCCAAGAAGAAAAGAACTTTTAGCTGGATTAGGATTGAAATTTTCGACAATTTCATTGGATATTGACGAAACATTTGATCGCAACGAATTCAAGAAAGAACAAATCACCGAATATCTTTCCGCTAAAAAAGCAAAAGCTTATACAAATATTCAACCAAATGATTTGATTATTACATCGGATACAACTGTTTGGGTAGATGATGAATCGTTAGAAAAAGCTTCGAATAGAGAGGAAGCGTACGAAATGATTAAAAAATTGAGTGGAAAAACACATTCTGTTTATACATCAGTTACGATTCGTTCTGTAGAGAAAGAAGTTACCTTTTCAGACGAAACACAAGTGACTATCGCAGATTTAACAGACGAAGAAATTTATTTCTACATTGACAATTACAAACCTTTCGATAAAGCGGGTGCTTACGGCGTTCAGGAATGGATTGGTTATATTGGTGTGGACAATATGAATGGAAGTTATTTCAATGTAATGGGACTTCCTACACACAAGCTATATAAAGAATTGGTAAAATTCTAAACATATCATCCAGCTTCGGCTGGATTTTTTTATTCTACAATTATCGTATTTTTGTTTTTCTAAAAAATCAATTTTATGAAAGTCGGTTTATATTTTGGATCATTCAATCCTATTCATGTCGGACATTTAATTATTGCCAATCATTTTCAACAATTCACCGATTTGGATCAGGTTTGGTTTGTGGTTTCGCCTCAAAATCCGTTGAAGAAAAAAAGTTCTTTGGCAAATGAATATGATCGATTAGAAATGGTAGAATTAGCGATAAAAGATTATCCTAATCTGCGTGCATCTAACATCGAATTTACCTTACCAAAACCGTCGTACACAATTGATACGTTAATTCATCTAAACGAAAAATTTCCTGAGCATGACTTTGCACTGATTATGGGTTCTGATAATTTGGATGGAATCTCGAAATGGAAAAATGCCGATATTTTAATGCGCGATTATCAATTTTATGTTTATCCGCGTCCTGGTTATTCGCAAGAAGAAAATTACGATAATGTCGAAATAGTTGAAGCCCCTTTGATGGAAATATCTTCTACATTTATCAGAAATGCAATCAAAGATGGAAAAAATATAAAGCCAATGTTACCTCCAAAAGTTTGGGAATATTTGGATGGAAGTAATTTGTATGGTTAATTTTTTAATTTTAATTTAATAATTTGAGTATTTCTGATTTAAAAAAATGGATAGCCTTTTCTATTCTTCCAATAGTATTAATTTTTTTAATAATTAATTCTATCATAGATATAAATACTTCTGAAAGCAATTTAATTAAAGGAAAAGTATCAGAGATTGGTTTAACTGAAAGTATATATAGACAAAAAAGTCTTCGAAATCTTTCTAATAAAAAGATGGTGTTTTTTCTAAAATTGGAAAATGATTCAAATAAATATTCGTATTCAATCAAAAAACACCTTATAACTCAAAAAATTAAAAAAGGAGATTATGTAAACATTTATTATGAAAAACCTCAAAAATATCAAAATACAATTTCTATCATTCAATTAGAAAAAGGCAAAAATATTTTAATATCAAAATCTGAATTTAATCAAACAAAATATTTCTTAATTACAGTTTTCTCCACTTCTCTAATCTTATATACACTAATAATTTATCGTAAACTAAAAAATCATGACAAAACAAGCCTCTATAAATAATTTAGAAGAATTAGTTCCTTTATTTGACGCGTATCGTCAATTTTATGGTAAGAAATCTGATGTAAAAGCAGCGCAAAAATTTTTAGAAGCCAGAATTGTAAATGACGAATCGGTTATCTTTTTAGCCTATAATAAAGACGAAAAAGCAGTTGGTTTCGTACAATTATTTCCTTCATTTTCATCTACTCGAATGAAACGTTTCTGGATTTTGAACGATTTATTTGTTTCTCCAGAATTTCGCGGACAAGGTTTTTCGAGAGAATTGATTGAAGAAGCAAAAAGTTTATGCCGCAAAACTGATGCTTGCGCGATGCTGTTAGAAACCAGTGTTACAAATCATATTGGAAATTCATTATATCCAAGTGCTGGATTTCAATTACGCGATGATGCAAATTTTTATGAATGGGAAGTTTAACCAAATTGACGTTTCAATTCGTAGATAATATCTTCTAATCCATTTAATTTTATTTCATAAACAGTGGATAAAAGAATTCCTAATTTCCCTTTCGGAAAACCACCTTTACCAACAAACCATTCCAAATAAGAAACAGGTAAATCGCACAACAATCGCCCTTCGTATTTACCGAAAGGCATTTTAGTTGTGACAATTTCTTTTAATATTTCGGGACGAAATCCTTCCATTATTTTGTTACAGTTCCTTTGTACGTTGACATTCCATCTTTGAAATTCTTCGCATTTTTGAAACCTTTTTCTTGCATTTTTTCTGTTGCTAATTTTGCTCTAACACCAGATTTGCAATAAATGAAATAATTCTTTTTTGTATCTAATTTCTGAATTTCTTCTTCGAAATTTGGATTTTTCACATCTATATTTACCGCTCCAGGAACATGACCTTCAGCAAACTCTTCAGGTGTACGAACGTCTAACAAAACATTCTTATTACTCTTGAAATTAATTTCATTTACATTATCTAATGTCGAAATTATTTCTTCTATTTTCGCTTCTTTTCCTTCTGAACTTGACGAATTGCTTGCACAAGAACCTAAAAAAAGTGTTCCTGCAATCATTGCAACTCCTAAAATTTTATTTACCATTATATTGATTCATTGTATTACCTAATCCTTGAAAAATAAACGACAAAACTGCATCAGCAGCCAAATTCAATCGTTCATTCATTTTTTCATTTTCTTCTGCCGACCAATCGCCTAACACATAATCCACTTGTTTACCTTCCGAAAATTCGTTTCCTACACCAAAGCGTAATCGCGCATAATTTTGTCCGCCAACTTTATTTTGAATATCCTTCAAACCATTGTGTCCACCATCGCTACCTTTTCCACGCATACGAATTGTTCCGAAAGGCAAGTTCAAATCATCTGTAATGACAAAAATATTTTCTAACGAAATATTTTCTTTTTTCATCCAAAAACGAACCGCATCTCCACTCAAATTCATGTATGTATTTGGTTTTAACAACGTAACTGGACGCGCTTTGTATTTGAATTGTGCCACTTCACCAAAATTTGATGGCGAAAATTTAGCATCAACTTTTTTAGCAACTTCTTCAACAACCTTGAAGCCAATATTATGACGAGTATTTTCGTATTGAGCACCAATATTACCAAGCCCAATAATCAGATATTTTTGCATGAAACAAAATTACATCTTTTTGCAATGATTAGAAATAAATATTTACCTTTGCTTTAAAGTCTACTGAATTGGTATAGATTTTGTAAATACATGAAATCGATAAAAAATTATCATGAGAAAAATAATTAGCGTTTTAATATTATTTGTTGGAATTAATGCATTTTCGCAAAAAATTCCGTCAGTGATGAAAACTGAATTTCCCGCAACAGCTTTGCAAGATAGTGTAGTTGATTTGGATGGAAATTCGGCAACCATAGAAAAAGTTTTTTCGAATTATAAAGGAAAAATTGTTCTATTAGATTTATGGGCAACTTGGTGTGGAGATTGTATCAAAAACATGCCTGCTTTGAAATCGTTGCACGAAAAAAATCCTGACGTAACCTTTGTTTACCTTTCAATGGACAAGAATGAGGAAGCTTGGAAAAATGGTATTGAAAAATATCAAATTGAGGGTCAACACTTTTACTTAGGAAACAACTGGAAAGGCAATTTTGGCACAGGGATTGATTTAAATTGGATACCAAGATATTTGGTTCTTGATCAAAATGGAAAAATTGCAGATTATTACAGCGTAAAAGCAGATGATCCGAAAGTTCAAGAAACAATTGATCGTTTAAGAAATAAATAGTTTATAGTTTACCAACCTGAGGGTGATTGAAATTAAAAAATCAATCACCCTTTTTTTTGATTACTTGTTAGTAATCAGTTGTTTCCGTAGAATCGAAACAAATATTATATATTTTTTTGTAGAGTATTTTTTGTATCAAACTTTTAGTTATTATTGCATTGATTTTAATACCCTTTTTATTTATATGAAAATATGCTTCGTAATGTATCCTTGGGACAAGGTTGAACCAGGAAAAGACACCACTATGCGAATTATTAAAGAATGCGTAGATCGTGGATTTGAAGTATCCTATTTAACAAAAAAAGATATCTCTATTGCCAAGGGCAAAGTTGTAGGAAACTGCAAAAAGATGATAACTACAGAAACAAATGATTGTGTTGAATTTTATCACACCATGAAATTTGAAAGTAGTATAAAAGATTTGACCGAATTTGACATAATTTTTATGAGAGCCGATCCACCAATTGATCCGCTTTTGTTGAATATGTTAGAATTAATTGAAGAAAAAGTTTTCTTCGTTAACAAAATTTCGGGATTACGTAAAGCAAATAACAAAATATACGCCGCTTCTTTTGATGATGGTCAAGAAACAATTGTTCCTCAAACGCTTATTACAAAAGACATCGATTTGATAAAATCGTTTGTAGAGGAAAATAATTTCGAGAAATTTATCATCAAACCTTTAGACGGAATGGGTGGTAAAGGTGTTATACTTTTCGAACGAAAAAATATTGGTAACTTAAGCTCGATTTGCGATTTTTATATCAATCATACCGGATATTCTCAGCCTATTATTTGTCAAAATTATATAGAAGGTGCAGAAAAAGGTGATGTTCGCGCTATTGTGATTAATGGTGAACCGATTGGTGCAATTATGCGTGTTCCTGCAGAAGGCGATCACCGTTCTAATATTTCGGCTGGTGGTTCTGCGATTAGACACGAAATGAGTGAACATGAGTTAGATTTATGCCGTAAAATAGGAAAACAATTAAATGAAGATGGAATTTATTTTTGTGGTATCGATTTGATTAACGGAAAAATGGTTGAGCTAAATGTAGTAAGTCCTGGAGGAATTGTTCCTCACAATAATGTAAACAATAACAACGAAATTCAGAAACAAATCGTGTCGATGTTATTGGAGAAATATAAAGAATTTAAAGCATGAAATCCATAAGTATACAGCAAATTTTAGAGAATATTGAGAACGAAATTGTATTTGAAGCTTATGCAGAAGACGAATCATTCAAAATAAAAATCGACGAATACATTCCTTACGTTTGTGCTGCCATTCATGATGGTGGACAAATGCGCGAAGATATTCGCGAAAAATGTTTATTAAGCAATTATGAACGTTGGTACGAGGAAGATCCGCATACTGCTGAGTTTGTAGAAACTTTTCCAATCTTAATTCAAGGTTGTGATTCTCGATTTGAATACGATCTAAATCGTGGTCCAGAAACTGCTGTGTACGAAGAAGCTTGGGGAAAACAGGTTTGGAAAGAGCCTTTGTCGGTTTCTCAAAAACAAAAAAGTATTGCAAAACATCACGCTTTTTATGAAGTTTTAGAAGCTTTAATCAACAAGCTTGAAACTAAATTTAAGTCATGCTTGGTTTATGATATTCATTCGTACAATTGGAAACGCTGGGATCGTCCGGTTCCTGTGTTCAACATTGGTGCGGAACGAGTTGATAACGAACGTTACGGAAATTATGTAGAAAGTTGGCGCGATGAATTAGCAAATATTGAGTTAGAAAATATTCACAATTATTCGGCGATTAACGATGTATTTTATGGACGAGGATATTTGTTAGAATTTGTTACAAATCGATTCAAAAATACGTTGGTTTTAGCGACAGAAGTTTCGAAAATTTATTGTGATGAATTAACTGGAGAATCTTTTCCAGAAATTATTAACCAAATTAAAGAAGGTTTCAAATCGGCAATTCTTAACCATGCTTACGAGTTTGTAAAAACAGAAACGACGTACAAAGTAGGTTCTAAGCAAGTGAATATTTTGCACAATGAATTAGAATCTGATTTGGTCAAAATTGATAAACAATTGTATCAATTGGTTCAGAATTTTGAATTGTTAAGTGTTATCAATCCGATTAATTTAGAATTTGAAAAGAAGAAATTCTTAGCTTCAAAATATACATACGAGCCACAATTTAAGTACAATCCGCTTAACATTGATCCATTCGAATTTAAACGAAAATTATCGAATATTAAAGTCGAAAAAATCAATGATATTAGTATTCAAAATATGTATGTTAACACGATTAACGCTTATTTTGATAAGGTCGATTTATTAGCCAATCTTGGTACGGATAAATTTTTATACAATTCGTTGCGTTACTTTGGCGAACCATCCAAAAAAGATATCGAAAACGCGAACTTTATCCTTTATTGTCCTGAATTTAGAATGGATAAACAAGGAAATTATACAGAGGAAGAAGTGGTTAATCTTTTTAGAAATGCTACGAATGATTATGGTTTCAAATTTGACATCGAAGTTTCGGATGATATCGCATCAAAAGCACTTGTAATCAATAGCAAGAGAAAAGTTGTGATTAAACGTGGCGTTAAGTTTGACAAACGTTTTACAAATGGTTTAATTGAGCACGAAATTGGAGTTCACATGGTAACAACGATGAACGCGTTGGATCAACCATTAAAAATCTTTAGTATTGGTTTACCTGTAAATACATTAACGCAAGAAGGTTTAGCGATTTTAAGTGAATATTATTCTGATTCTATTAATCATAGCCGACTAAGAGAACTTGGTTTACGCGTTATGGCAGTTCATATGTTGACAAATGGAAAATCATTCAACGAAACATTTATGACCTTGATGGAAGAATACAAAATGCAACCAGAAGATGCATTTTATCTGACAACTCGCGTTTATCGTGGTGGTGGTTTTACAAAAGATGCACTTTACTTGAAAGGTTTGAAAACAATTTTGAATTATGTTGATCAAGGGCGTTCTTTGGATAATTTATTGATTGGAAAAACTTCAGTTGAATACATTGATACAATTGACGAATTAGTTGAGCGTAAAATGATTAATAAACCGAAATATCATACCAAAATTTTCAAAAAACATCTTGAAAATCCAGAAATCAACCCTATTTTACAATATATTTTTAACGGAATAAAAGATTAAAAAATAAAAACCCACTCAAATTTGAGTGGGTTTTGTGTTATTATGAACTAATATTTAATCTTTTTTCTCAATTCTTTTATCAAAATAGAATAATACAATTCCTAATGCAATAATACCTAAACCAAATAAACTTTCTTTTGGTTTTTGCATCAAAACGAAATAACAGATATATAAACTAAATGCTAAAAATATAGCAGGTAAGACATAAAAGAATTTACTTTTGATAATAGTTAATTGATCTTGTTTGATAAAGAAAGCTGTACAAACTGCTAATGTTGCTAATATTTGTAAAACAAACGATGTATAGGTAAAAATCACTTCAAAATCTCCTGAAAAAATTAGCAAAATACTAATTGCTGTATGCACCCAAATTGCACGAACTGGAATTCTATTTTTGTTCTCTTTCGCCATAAAATTCCACAATTTATTTTCGCGCGCTGTGGCTTGCGTCAAACGAGAACCAATCCACAAATAACCGCTAATCGTCGCAATTAATTGTAAAGCAATAAAGCAACTCACCCATTTTACATTATTTCCAAGCAGATTACCGAACGAAATATTTGCAACATTTTCTTGTCCAGCCAAAGTTCCTGCTGATGCATGTTTCAAGAAAACATAATTTAGCAAAACATAAGAAATCGTGACAAAAATAACGCCTATAAATAGTGCTTTTGGTAAGTTTTGTTTTGGTTGCTCAATTTCTTCTACGATGTATGAAGCCGAATTCCAACCTGTATAAGCAAAAGTAACATAAACCAAAGACGTCGCAAATGCAGGAAGTAACAATTCATTTTTCCAAGTCGAATCAAAAACTACCGCATTTGGCTCAACTGCTGGAGCAAAATAAAAACCTAAAGCAATTAAAACAACAATAAATACAACTTTTAGAATAGTAAAAATATTCTGAAAGTTACTACTCAAATTTAGACTGAATGATTGAAAAACGGCAACAATCAAAATCATGGCTATTGCAAATTCTTTTCCTAAATCAAACCCGAAAACATTCAAGTATTTTCCCATTGCCAAAGCCGCTAAAGATATTGGAGCAGAGAAACCAACGAATAAAGAAATCCAACTTGATAAATAACCAAAAACGGGATGAAATGTCCGAGATAAATAAATATAATCTCCACCTGATTGTTTAAATTTTGAAGCTAATTCCGAATAAATAAATGCGCCAATCAACGCTAACAAACCTCCTATTGACCACAATAATAAGATAGAAGTTGTATTTTTAAGATCAGAAATTTGATAACCCAAACTGGTAAAAACACCTGTTCCGATCATATTCGAAATCACTAATGCTGCTGCGGTTTTCCAACCAATTTTTGAATGTGCCATACACAAAAAAGTGCCAATTGAATGTTTGAATTTACATTAAAATTGACACTTAGAATATTTTATTATTGATTAAAATTTAAAACTTGCACGCGCAAAATAATACGCTCCTGTCATCCCCATTTGCACCGGTGCATACGGAAAAACTCCATAATAAGAATTTTCGTAAACTTGCTTGTCTGGGAAAACATCAAACAAATTATTTGCACCAATTGTAAAGTTGAAATTCTTTGTAATATCATAACCAATCGAAGCATCCGTCACCACTTTTCCCGTGTGTTCTTGGATACTTCCCCAAGGATATCCATCTTTTGTCACTTTTCCGAAATACGTGTTACGCACCATAAAATTGAATCCAGAAATTGCATAATTCAATCCTAAAGTTGCTTTTGTTTTTGGGCTTAATGATTCGATAATATTGACTTGATCAGGACCAAAAAATTCTTCTGTTGGAATTGTCAAAGCTGTTGGAAAATGATATCCGACAATTTTTGTTTCGTTTATATTTCCTGATAAACTTGCATTCAATTTTCCTCGACCTAAACGAGTATCATAAGAAATTACTAAATCCAAACCTTTGGTTTCTGTATCAATTGCATTCGTAAAAATACGCGCTGTCGCAACATTATATTTTTCTAAAGCAGGATCTGTAATATCAGAAGTCAAGACAATTCGGTCATCAACTTTTATAAAATATCCATCCAATGTGATGAATAATTTTGAAGTAGGACGAAATGTTAAACCTAAACTTGCATTGATTGATTTTTCTTCTTTCAATTTATCCAAACCAATTTCTTTCGACAATTCAGACTCATTTCGGATAATTCCTTTTGTTACCAAAACTTGATCACCATTATCATTCAAGAATAAATCAGTATATGAATTACTAAAGTATTTTTGTTGTAAAGAAGGCGCTCTAAATCCTGTTGAAATTGCTCCACGAACCGAATATCCTTTTGCGTATTCATATCGCATCGCTAATTTTCCGTTGATTGTACTTCCAAAATCTGAGTAATTTTCGAAACGTCCAGCCAAATCAGCCGTAAAATCTCCAAATTTCAATTCTCCATCTACATAAGCCGCAACTGAATGACGATCACCTTTTACAGCATTTAATGGAGAAAATCCTACAAAAGATTCAGATCCAGCACCTGTGTAAGAAGCTTCATCTCCAGCTTCGATTTTATATTGTTCAAAACGATATTCTCCACCAAACGCTAAACTAACATTTTGGTTGATTCGTTTTGAAAAATCTAAATTGACTGTATTTTGTAAAAATTGATGTTTCCCAGCGTAAAAATCGGTTGGAGAATTTAAGCCTAATGATTGATTAATTGAATTTTCTAAATCATATTTAAATGAATTTAAGCCAAAAGTATTACTCAAATCAACTTTCCATCCATCGTATGAATAACGTAATCCTGTCGAATTTGAATAATCATTTACATTAGATTTTAACATTGCTTGAAAACCATTTGGATAAATTTTTAACGCATCTTCAGACAATTCACTTGGCAATCTTCTAAAACCAAATCCATTACCTTGGCGCAACGAAACTCCTCCAAATGAATAAAAATCTAATCGATCATTAATCGCCGTTTCAGCATTTACAAAAAATTGTTGATTCTTGATTGCCGCATCTCCAATTTGAAATCTAAAATCTTTTCTCGAAAGCCCTAAAGCAGCAATTTTAGCGTCATCCACAGCTCTTGCTACATCTGGATCATCTGCAAAATCGTACGCGAAATTATCTCCAAAAATATCTAAATTATGATCTTTTGAACGATTTGTTTTCTTACGCTCACTTACAACCGCCGAAAAAACAATCGAACCCGATTGTCCTAGTTTCGTTCCATAACTTCCGTTAAAATTGTACGTTTCTCCATCATTTCGAGAAGTCTGACCATACGTCAAAGACGCGTCACCACCTGGTTTAGATTTCAAAACAATATTTACAACTCCCGCAATTGCATCAGAACCATATTGCGCAGCCGCACCATCACGTAAAACTTCAATTTTATCAATTGCTGAAATCGGAATTGCGCCTAAATCTGTTCCTACAGAACCATTTCCAACTGTATTTTGGTAATTCACCAACGAAGTTGTGTGACGTCGTTTTCCATTAATCAAAACCAAAACCTGATCTGGTCCCATTCCACGCAATGTCACAGGATCGATATGCTCCGTTCCATCGGCAGATGATTGACGAACAGAATTAAAAGAAGGAATAACCACATTCAAAATATCATTCACACTCAATTGAGGAGAAGACGTTTTCAATTTCTCAACATCGATAATATCGACAGGAACTGACGAATTAACCACCGTTCTTTCTGATGTACGACCACCGATTAAAATAACTTCGTTAAGATTTGTTTCCTCCTTTTCAACTTCTTGAGCAAAAAGTGTAGATGCGCAAATAAATGCGAATGAAGCAAGTAAAAATTTGTTTCTTTTCATTTTTAATTATCATAAAACTTTCAAGAAACCAACAGATAAAAGTGAAATACTTTTACTCATCTTTCCCTCTAATAGGTTGGATTTAGCACCTTAGATTATAAGTCATCTGGTTGCTAAGGTTTCACAGGGCCAATCCCTCCACCTTTCTTGATAAGTTATGCAAAGGTAATGTTAAAAAATGAAAACGCAAACAATACTCTATCAATTTTATAGAGTTATTGAATTAACAACGAAATATCCAATTCTTGGCTTTCGTCTAAATTCATCATCGCATTGATTCGTTTGAATGATTTAAAATTAACTAAATCTGAAACTTTTATATTTTTCTGAATGATCTCGCCTGATTGTAACAAAGCTTCTCGCATTGTTCCTTTCAACAGAAAAGTTCGTGGCGTGATCCATTGAGAACCGTCAAAAAAAACAATATTCGAATAAATACAATCTGTAATATAATTTGATTTTACCAAGACCAAATCATCTGTTTTTGAATCTTTTAAATATTCATCAAAAAACCAACGATCCATATATTTGTAGGAATAATCAATTTTATTTTCGATCTCAAAAAGTTGAATACTTTCAATGGGTTTGATTTGATACGATTGAAATTCTATCGATTGAATTTCACGATCATAAACAATTCTAACTTTATATTTTTCGTCCGTTAAGTCTGTCGGAAACTTAATAATTTCGTCCAATAAAATCGGATTGATTTCAGTAAAATTATCATTTCTTGTTCGAGCAAATCTCGCTTGATGAAATTCTAAATTTCGAAGTTGTTTGTTTACACAACAAATCGATTCAATAAATTGGAACATATACTTTCTGAATTAATTCTTCGTACTCTGCTTTTGCCTTACTTTTTGCTGTTATTCCTCCTCCACTCTTGAAAAATAATTCACCTTGATTATTTTCGATGAAACGAATCATCACAGCACTATCAAGATTTTCGCCATCAAAAACACCAAAAACTCCTGTATAAAAATTTCGATGATACTTCTCGGCTTCTAAAATAATTTCAACGGTTTTCTTTTTGGGCGCACCGCAAATAGAACCAGCAGGTAAAAGTTGATCGAAAATCGTTCCTAAATTTTGACTATAATCATCATTCAAATCGCCTTTTATCTCAGAACTTACTTGCAAAAGTGTTGCATCATTTGTCTTCACCTCATCCATGTAGCGATAATTTATCACCTCAACATTTTCGGAAACAAGACTCAAATCATTTCTGATTAAATCGACAATTGTTGCATGTTCGGCAGCTTCTTTTTCATCATTCAAAATAAGTTGCTTCGCATTTAGAATCGAGGCATCAATGGTTCCTTTCATTGGATTTGAAAAGATTTTTTGATCTTCAATTTTCACAAAACGTTCGGGAGAAAAACAAACAAATTCGTTTTTATATTTCAGTTTATATTTTGCTTCAGAAAACTGAAAAATTTCGTGTAAAGTCAAATCAGTTTCAATTTTTGTTGGAAGCGTTAAATTCGTTAAATATGAATTTCCAAACAAAAGATTATCGTGAACATAATTGAATTTTGGCAAATATTCGTCGAAAGAAATCGGGAATTTATTGAATTTAAAATCTTTCTGAAAAGATTCTTTTTTTGTTGAATCTACTTCAAATTTTATCTCATCAGGTAATTCATTTAACGGAACTACTTCTCCATTTTCTTTCAAAAAATCGATCATAAAAAAAAAGGGAACTTTTGCAGCTCCCAATTCATTCATTTTCGTAAAAATCGAATGCTTTGCTAACATTCGATAAAATTAATATTATTCTTGGTTTGTACCAAGTAGATCAATTTCTGTTTTTTCATCATCTGTCAAAATCATATCTTTTAACATAAAATAAACCATCATATAGCCAATTGGATAAGTTGCTAACGCACCTACATAACAAGCAATAGCTCCTATTGAAGCAACCAGACTAACAACAATAGCTATTAGAACCATCCACCAAAAATTCTTTTTTACGATTGCATAAGAAGTTTTCATTGCGTCAATAGCGCTCATATTTCCATAATGAATAAGATACGGAGCCAGATAAATACACGCTTGTAAGAACAATAAAAATACTGTCGCCACTAAGATGTATAACATACCAAAAAGCGATGAACCAATCATTAATGCTGGGTTTACATTTTCGGGATCATTAAACATAAGTGGTAAAAAAGAAAAAATAATGTATGGTAACATTACAACTATTGCGACTCCCATTACGATAAGTGTTAAAAGGAAATAGCTTCCTATATTTTTGAAACCTCCAAAAAAGTCACCTAGTTCTACTGACATTTTGTTTTCGGCACGTTCTGCTCCAATCATAAATCCCATTATAAGTGGATACATCACAAAAAGCAATCCGATTACAGTGAAGGAAGTAAACATATAAATAATAGCTGCGACAAGAGCATAAATAACAAATGGCTGCCAATTATTTTGGAAAAGTTCTAATGATTGATTGAAATATTTCCCAATATCAAATTGAAATTTATTGTTTTTGTAATACTCAATTTTGTTGTAATCTAATGTTTTCATCTTAACGTTGGTTTTATTGAAATTAATGTAAATTTGCTTGATTAGTAGAATAAAATTAATAATTGTTACAACATGAATGCAAACGATTTATTATCAATCATAAAAAATAGACGCTCTATATTTCCTCCGCAATACACACAAGAAGAAATTACACGCGAAGAATTGAATCAAATTTTTGAGGCAGCAAACTGGGCACCATCTCATAAAAAAACAGAACCTTGGCGTTTTGTCGTATTAGAAGGCCCTGCAAAAGACCGTTTCCGCGAATACGTAAAGCGTGTTTATGTGCAAGGAACGCCAACAGATCAATTGAGTGATCGCAAAATAAATGCATTAATTGAGAAATGTGATAAGTCGAATAAAATTGTTTTAATCAATTTTATCAACACAGAAAAAAATCCTGAATGGGAAGAATTAGCTGCTACTTCTATGGCAGTTCAGAATATGTGGTTAATGGCAAGTGCGCTAAAGATTGGTGCATATTGGTCTTCTCCAGCAAATGTAATTGCAAATGTTGATGAGTTTACAACTATGGAAGAAGGTGAAAAATGCGTTGGTGTTTTCTATATGGGAAAATTTGATGGAGAAATCCCAGAAGCTATTCGTCAACCAATCGAAGATAAAGTGAGATTTTTAGAATATTAAAAATCTTCTGAAAATAATTTGAGAAAGACTACTATTTTTTAGTGGTCTTTTTTATTAAATAGAAAATCAACTCTTTATGATTTTTGTATATTTGAATAAATACTTTAATATGAAATACATGAAATCGATTTTTAACTACTTATTAGTTGTAATCTCTATTAGTTTTTTTACATCTTGCAAAAACTCTAATCTGCCTGTTTACAACGATCCAATCCCGAAACACGAAACATTTACAATTGATTCTAAAATTCTAAATGAAAAACGAGTTATTAATGTTTGGGTTCCAATAGAATATTCGACTTCTCAGGATTCGTTATCCGTTTTGTATATGCCTGATGGCGGAACAAAAGAAGATTTTCCACATATTGCAAACACATTAGATAGTTTGATTACTTCGAAAAAAATAAAACCAGTTATTTTGGTTGGAATAGAAAATATACAACGTCGCAAAGATTTGAGTCCACCAACTGAAAATGAAGAAGATAAAAAAATAGCCGATGTTGTGGGAGGTTCTAATCAATTTAGAAACTTTGTCAAGGATGAGTTATTTCCTGAAATCACGAAAAAGTATCGCACTAAAAATAATAAAGGAATTATTGGCGAATCGTTGGCTGGATTATTTATCATGGAAACTTTTCTGAAACAACCAGAAATGTTTGATTATTATATTGCAATTGATCCTTCACTTTGGTGGAACAATCACAAAATGTTATTGAATTCAAAAAATGATTTAGCTAAATTTCCTTCAACTCCAAAAAAGTTATGGTTTGCAGGATCTGGAGCAAGTGATATTTTACCTTATACAGATGATTTGAAGAATATTTTGACGCAAGAAAAACTTCCAAATCTACAATGGAATTATTCTCCAGAACCTAAAGAAGAACATGCTACAATTTACAGAGCAACTAAAGAAAAAGCATTGATTTGGAGTATTGGTAAATAAAATTTATCTTGTAACGTCCTGAAAAAATG
>NZ_DLJR01000071.1:0-57952 GCF_002484365.1 Empedobacter sp. UBA7611 | reverse complement strand
ATTTATAGTATTGTAAAATTGATAAACACGTGAAAAAATTTACTCAAAAAGCCACTCTACTTAGTCTTATTTTGATGAGTGGGATTAGCTATGCGCAAGATGCAAAAGCAGATTCTGCCTATGTTAGAGAGTATTATGAAAAGACTGAACAATTAATTCCGATGCGAGATGGAAAGAAATTGTTTACAGCTATTTATACGCCAAAAGATCAAACCAAAAAATATCCTGTTTTACTTAATCGAACGCCTTATACAGTTGCGCCTTACGGAGCAAATGAGTATAAAAAATCGCTTGGAAATTTCCCTGCAGAAATGCGTGAAGGGTTTATTTTCGTCTACCAAGATGTGAGAGGAAAATGGATGAGCGAGGGCGAATTTGAAGATGTACGACCAGTTAATAAAACGAAAAATAAAAAGGCAATAGACGAAAGTACAGACACCTACGATACGTTGGAATGGTTGGCAAAAAACATGAAAAATTACAACCAAAAAGCTGGAATCTATGGAATTTCTTATCCAGGATTTTATTCGACAATGAGTTTGGTTAATTCACATCCAACGCTAAAAGCTGTTTCGCCACAAGCACCAGTTACGAATTGGTTTTTAGGTGATGATTTTCATCACAATGGTGTTTTATTTCTGAATGATTCTTTCAAATTTATGTCGTCATTTGGTGTGAAACGTCCGCAACCAATTACGCCAGATAAAGGTCCAAAATCATTAGAATATCCAATCAAAGATAATTACCGTTTTTATTTAGAAGGCGGATCTGTAAAGGAATTGAAGGATAAATATTTCCAAGATAATATCAAATTCTACAATGATTTGTTTGCGCATCCTGATTATGATCAATTTTGGCAAGATCGAAATCCTTTACCGCATCTTACCAATGTGAAACCTGCTGTGATGACGGTTGGTGGTTTCTTTGATGCAGAGGATGTTTATGGTGCATTTGAAACCTATAAAGCAATTGAAAAGCAAAATCCGAATGCAACAAATATTTTGGTAGCTGGACCTTGGTTTCATGGTGGTTGGGTTCGCTCTAAAGCCGATACATTTGGTGATATGCAGTTTGGAACGCCAACAGGTGAATATTATCAACAACAAATTGAGTTGCCTTTTTTCAATTATTATTTAAAAGACAAAGGAAATTTCAAACCGACAGAAGCGCAAATCTTTATCACAGGTTCTAACGAATGGAAACAGTTTGATACTTGGCCACCAAAGAATGTGACAACTCAGAAAATGTATTTGCAAGCCAACGGAAAAATATCTTTTCAACAGACTAATAATACAAGTTTTGATGAATATATAGCAGATCCAAATAATCCTGTTCCATATCAAGGTGGTGTTTTAGAAAGTCGTCCGCGAGAATATATGGTCGATGATCAACGATTTGCGTCAACTCGTCCTGATGTTATGGTTTATCAAACCGATATTTTAACGGAAGATGTAACGATTACAGGTCCAATTATAAATCATTTATTTGTTTCATCAACTGGAACAGATGCTGATTATGTAATAAAATTGATTGATGTTTTTCCTGAAGATACACCAAAATATAATGGGAAATTGATGGCTGGATATCAAAATTTGATTCGTGCCGAAATTATGCGAGGAAAATACCGCAATAGTTTTGAAAAACCCGAAGCAATGGTTCCTAATCTGAAAACAAATGTAACGTATTCTATGCCAGATGTTGGACATACTTTCAAGAAAGGACATCGTATTATGATTCAAGTTCAAAATACATGGTTTCCTTTAGCAGACCGCAATCCGCAACAATTTATGAATGTTTATGAAGCAACCGCGAAAGATTTCTTGAAACAAACACAACGAATTTATCACGATTCTTACATCGAAATTCCAGTTTTGAAATAACAAAAAATCCAACAAGTAATTTGTTGGATTTTCTATTTTGATTCTATCAATTTATTCAACTAAAACTGCAGAAATCAACACTTTTTCGAAACTAAATGAAACACTAATCGGACAGGTTTCTTCTGCCTCTTTTGCTATTTTCTGAAATTCTTCATCTGTAATCGAAGGAATACTTGCTGTTAAACTTAATTCTGATCGAACAACTTTTCCTCCTTCAAAAACAATTTTACAATCGGTTTCTAATTTTTCTGCTGTATAACCTGCGTCTCCAAGTAATGCAGAAGTTTTCATTGTAAAACAACCTGCATGAGCCGCTGCCAGAAGTTCTTCTGGGTTTGTTCCTACTCCTTCTTCAAATCGACTTTTGAACGAATATTGTGTATTATCTAATACTGTACTTTGTGTGGTTAATGTTCCTGATCCTTCTGTAACCGAACCATTCCAAACTGCTTTTGCACTTCTTTTCATTTTTGAATATTTTTTAGATTGAATTTTATTAAAGTTAAAGATTATGAAATCATTAGAAGAATAAATTCTCAACTTTAAGAATAATTTTAACGAAAAAAGTTCAGATAAAATTATCTGAACTTTTGCTAAAAAAACTACTAACCACCCTTTACTATGAATTGTATTAGGTTATTCGAATATACTAAGAAAATGATTATTTATAAAATTGAAAATCAATTTCTAATCTAATTTTAATGTTAGAAATCTTTTACAACGTAACTTTTCCAATCTTTCCTTTATTTCCCACCAAAATCACATATTTTTTATCTGGCGAAACTGTGCAAGTATTGTAACTATCTTCTGTAATAGTAGTCCAATTATGTCCTCCATCCGCTGAATAATCCACTCCAGAATAGCCACAAACCAAGACTTTATCTTTTGAAATAATTGTTACACCAGATTTATATCCCATTGGATATTTCCAAGAATCTTGAAAGGTAATTTTTCCATTTGCCAACTTAAATTTATAGAAATTGTAGCTCGAATCTTCTGGTTTTGTAAAATCTCCGCCAACCAAGTATCCAACATTATTTGTCGCGTCATAAGCCATTCCATTAATTCCAGAAGTAGAACTTTTCGTTTTCTCTAATACGTACATTTGTCCACCTTTTGGCGTATAATAGTACAAATTTGATAACTCTCCACCTGTAGCAATCAAGGTTTGCTTCGCATCTACATACAAATTACTTCCACTTGACGCAAAAAAAGCTTCTTTCGGATTTTTTAGACGTAAAGGTTGACCGTGAAGCGATTTAGCAACTTCCCATTTTGTAGGATCAGTAATCGAAGACGTTAATACAAATGGTTTATCTGGTGACATTGGATCGCCTAAAACAGTAATTTTCTTCGAAGTTTTATCCACATAAATTGCATCTAAAAAAATACCTTTTTCATTATTTTCATACACTTTATTCCACGATTTTCCGCCATCTTTCGTTTGCAAAACATAAGCAGGAGAATCAATTCCTAAAGCTAAATAGTTATCTTTTCCTAAAACTTCTACATCTCTAAAATCTCTATTTTCAACAACTTTCGGGTTAATCCAACTAAATGTTTTACCACCATCTATCGTTTTACCAATTGTATTTTTTGAGCCAGAAACAATAAACGTTTTTGCATCCTGAAAAGCCAAACCTCGGTAACTAACAGACGAATTTTCCTCATTAATCACTTGATAGGTTTGCGCAAAAGACAAACTCGATAACAATAGGACGAAATATTTCATTTTTTTATAAATTTTAGATTCTACATTTTATATAAAACTATTTTATCTCGGCGAATCAACCAAATATTTTTTAAGTTTGTGTTTTACATCAAATAAAATGAAACGATATACATTCTCAACATTACTTCTAAGTCTTACTTTAACATGTTTTAATCCAATTAATCAAACTGTTTATGGACAAAATATGTCAAAAAATAGTTCGAGAAGTTTACAGATTAATGAAAAAACATTAAACGATATTCTTGAGAGAAATAAAGCTTTTTACAAAGAAGGAAAAGTTGCCGATTATATTCCAGAATTAGGAAAAATGCAAGCGGATAAAATTGCTTTTTCTGTAGTTAATGAAAATGGTAAAGTGATAAATGTTGGCGATATCAATCAAAAATTTACAATTCAAAGTATTTCTAAAATCATTGCGTTGATGATTGCTGTTACAGAAAAAGGGGAGAAAAATGTATTTTCTAAAATGGGTTATTTCGGAACAGATAAACCATTTAATCATTACGCAAACCTTGAAACGACAGGAAAACCTCTGAATCCAATGATGAATGCTGGTGCGATTTTAACAACTTCTATGATTGATGGTGAAGGTGAAATTCCTTTCAAAAAAATCCTTGAAATGGTTCGCTACATCACCAAAAATAATTCGATAGATTATAGCAAATCCGTTTATAATTCTGAAAAAGAAACGGGACACAAAAATCGTGGAATGTTTTATTTGATGAAAAATAATGGCTTGATTGAAGGTGATGAAGAAAAGTTGAACAACTATTTCAAACAATGTTCTATCGAAGTAACTGCCGAAGATTTAGCTAAAATTGGTTATTTCTTTGCGCATCAATGCACACGTTTTGATGGTGATACAACGTATAAAAATCCAGAAATCTCACAGTTAATTCAATCTCAAATGTTGACTGCTGGAATGTATGAATTTAGTGGCAAATATTCACGCACCGTTGGTTTACCAAGTAAATCTGGCGTTGGTGGCGGAATTACCGTTTCCGTTCCAAACAAAATTGGTATCGGCGTTTTCAGTCCTGCACTTGACGAACATGGGAATTCCGCAGCTGGATATCATATGATTTTGGATTTGGTAAAGCAATACAATTTAAGCTTATTTCAATAATTTCTTATGTTCGATTTTAGATTAAAAGTTTTTGATACGGTTGCTAAACGATTGAATTTCACGAAAGCAGCAAACGAATTAAACATAACACAACCAGCTGTTACAAAACACATTAAAGAAATTGAATTAAATCTTAACATTAAGTTATTTGAACGAAATGGGACGAAAATAAAATTGACAAAAGCTGGCGAAATTCTATTAAAATATACAGAGGAAATTTTTTCTGTTTATCAAAAAATGGAATTTGAAATTGGACAATTGCAAGAAAAACAAAAGGGAACTTTGCGTTTGGGTGCGAGCACTACAATTGCGCAATATGTATTACCTCCTATTTTGGCAGAATTTCGAAAAAGATTTCCTGAAATTCAATTGAGTTTGGTGATTCAAAATTCTGAAAGAATTGAAGAATTATTAGGAAATCATAAAATCGATGTCGGTTTAATTGAAGCTCAAATCAAAAATAGAACGTTTCATTATTTTCCGTTTATGAAAGATGAAATTGTGTTAGTTTCTCGTCAAAATCATTCTATTTTTACCAAAAATAATATCAAATTAGATGATTTAAAGAACATTCCGTTGGTTTTTCGGGAACCTGGTTCTGGAACTTTAGAAACCATTGATTTAGCTTTAAAATCGAAAAATATAAAGCTAAATGAACTCAATATCGAAATTCAATTGGGAAGTACAGAAAGTATAAAATCGTATGTGTTACATTCTGATGCTTTAGCGTTTTTATCAATTCAATCTATTTTACAAGAACTTAAAAATCAAACTTTAACTATTATTGACATTAAAAACCTTGTGATAGAGCGTAATTTCAATTTTATCATTCCAGAAGGTGAACAATCAAAATTGGCGAATTTATTTATTGATTTCTGTAATCGTTATAACTTAAAGTAATAATAGATTACTTTTTATCATTTCTTTTTGAATAATAAGTACAAGAAATTTGTACCATAAAATTATTCAAATCATGAAAAATATACATTCAGAAAAAGGCTTATTTCAACAATTCACAACACAAAAAATTATCTTTTTAATTTGTGCATTTCTATGTTTAATGCCTTTTATAAGCTCTCCTATCGCATTAGTTTTAGGATTTGCTGTTGCGCAAATATTTGGAAATCCATACGAAGTACAATCACGAAAAGTATCAAGCACTTTACTGAAAGTTGCTGTGGTAGGTTTAGGATTCGGAATGAATATCTTTTCGGCTATACAAGCTGGGAAAGAAGGAATTGTATTCACCGTTGTAAGTATTTCTACGTTGATGATTTTAGGATTTTTATTTACCAAACTCTTCAAAATTGAAAAAGCTACAGGATACTTAATATCAGCAGGAACAGCAATTTGCGGAGGAAGTGCAATCGCAGCAATCGCGCCAATTATAAAAGCAAAACCCAATCAAATTTCGGTTGCATTAGCTGTGGTTTTTACCTTAAATTCAATTGCCTTATTGATTTTTCCACCACTTGGACATTTATTCAATTTATCTCAACACGAATTCGGTTTATGGTGCGCCATCGCCATTCACGACACAAGTTCAGTCGTTGGAGCAGCAAGTAAATACGGCGAAGAAGCCTTACAAGTCGCTACAACAGTGAAATTAGCACGTGCACTTTGGATTATTCCATTATCGTTTTTAACCTTATTGTTTTTCAAAAACACCACATCAAAAATTAATATTCCGTGGTTTATTGGTCTATTTTTAATCGCTATTTGTGTAAACACCTATGTACCTTTTGTTCATCAATTTAGCCCAATTATTATCGATTTATCAAAAGCAGCACTTACACTTACATTATTCTTAATCGGAACAAGTTTATCATTCAAAATGATGAAAAACATCGGTTACAAACCGCTATTAATGGCTATTATTTTGTGGGTAATTATTGGAGTTGGAAGTTTAATTATGATTATGAATTTAGCTTAAAATCATTCAGATTTCTATATTTGTTGCTATCTTTAGAACAAGAAAATTTACAATGAATCATCGATTATTAAAAAATATTGCACTCGGAATTGGATTTTCAATTTCGAGTTTTGTTTCTGCACAAACTTATACTTTAAAATTCAAAACGAATTATGGAAAATTTGATGTGATGCTATACGATTTTACACCCAAACATCGCGATTTGATTTTGAGTGAAATTAACAAAGGAACTTATACAAATGCGCAATTTAACAGAGTTGTGAAAGATTTTGTGATTCAAGGAGGAGAATTGGATGATCCTATTTTGGCGCGAGAAGCCGAACATCCAGAGCAAAAACCGATTCGTTTAGCACCAGAATTCAATCCGAAAGCTTTTCATAAAATGGGTGCTTTAGGCGCTGGGCGAGATGGAAATAAAGAGAAAGCATCATATTACAATCAAATTTATTTTGTTGTTGGAAAGAAAATTACAGCGCAAGAATTAGATAATTTAGAAACAAAAAAAGGAATCAAATTTACAGCAGAACAACGCGCTGAGTATTTGAAAAATGGTGGACAACCTCGTTTAGATCATGATTTTACAGTTTTTGGAGAAATTACAAAAGGCTTAGACAAAGTCATAAAAATTAGTGAAGTTGAAACGAAAAACGAATTACCATTAGAACCAGTTATTTTTTCAATTAAAGTGAAAAAAAAAAAACGCCTACGAAATATAACAAAACAAGTGTTTCACTAGGCGGAACAACGATTGGTTTTTAATTATTATTTTTACACATCAATAACACATTATGCAACCATCAATTTTATTAACGACTTTAAACGCAAAATATATTCATCTCAACTTGGCGATTCGTATTTTGTACGATTTGAATCATCATCGTGGAAATATTTTTTGGAAAGAATTCACGATTAAATCTGACTTTGATGAAGTTGCAGAAAAATGTGCTAAATACGATATTATCTGTTTTAGTTGCTACATTTGGAATATTACTCAGACGTTAGAAGTTTGTAAACGTATCAAACAAATTTCTCCTGAAACTAAAATTTTGTTAGGTGGACCAGAAGTTAGTTACGAATATGACGATGTGATTGCAAATAATTATATCGATTATATTATTGTAGGTGAAGGAGAAATTCCGTTTGAAGAATTTGCTGCGAATTATCCAGCAATAGAAAATGTACCGAATTTAGTTTACAAAAAAGAGAACGAAGTTGTTTTCAATGCGCAAAATATTCAGTTTGATATCAATCGATTAAAAGGTAGAAATCCTTATCAATACGATAATCCAGCGGATTTGGAAAAGAAGGTTTGTTACATCGAAACTTCTCGTGGATGTCCTTATAAATGTGAGTTTTGCTTGGCAAGTTTAGACAATAAAATGCGCTATTTGCCGATGGAAACCATCAAAGAAAATTTGTTGTATTTGATGAAGCATGGGAAAACTATCAAATTTTTGGATCGTACATTTAACATAAAACGTGATTTTACAATTGAATTGTTTCAATTTATTTTGGATCATTATCGTGAAGGAAATGTTTTTCAGTTCGAGATTACAGCCGATATTGTTCATCCAGATATTATAAAATTCATCAACGAAAAAGTGCCGAAAAATCTTTTCCGTTTCGAAATCGGAATTCAAACCGTTAATCAACAAAGTAATCGAGAAGTTTCGCGCAAACAAAATTTTGAGAAAACATCAAATGTTATCAATCAATTGAAAGATCGTATTGAGATGCATTTAGATTTAATTGTTGGTTTACCTTTGGAATATATTGATGATTTGAAATTTAGTTTCGAAGAAACCTTTAAACTATATCCACCAGAATTGCAATTAGGTTTTCTGAAATTTCTGAAAGGGACTCCAGTTCGTCAAAAATATGAAAACTATGGTTACCATTTTGATCCAATGCCGCCTTATCAAATTATAAAAAGTGATTTTTTAAGTGAAAATGATTTAGAAAATATTACTGCTTTAGAAAATGCTCTGGAGATTTATTGGAACAAACCAAGAACGCCAGAAACGCTGAAATATATTAGTCAAAAGTATTCTATTTTCGATTATTTGATGGGATTAGGACAATATTTTGAGCAGCATCATTTGTTTCACAAACATACCTTGAACGATGTTTTTCAAACGATTTACGATTTTGCGCAAACATTTACAAACGACAAAATTATATTAGAATTAATCGCGATTGATTATTATAGTTTTCATAAATCAAAACCAAAAGATTTATTTGAAATGGAACAAAAAATTGAAGAAGATTTGAGTGAACTTGCTTCTCATCCAAAAAGTAAATTTGTTTCGATTCCAATTTCATTTGATTATCTAATTTGGAAAGATGAAAATCGAATCGAAGAAACTACTGAAAATTGGTTAATAGAATTTGTAGGAACTTCTCACAATATTATTCATTGCGAAGTTTTAGAGAAATAGAAGTATAAAAAAACCTCTCAAATATTTGAGAGGTTTTTTTCTTAAGATTAGAATTGCTTATTGCCATCCACCTCCAACAGCGCGATATAATTCGACCATTGATGATAAAGATGATAATTTCGCATCAACAACATTCAATTCAGCATTCAACCCATTGTCTCTTGCTGTAATTACTTCTAAATAGTTTGCCATACCGTAGTTTAACAATTCTTCAGAATAGGTAATTGCTTGATTGAATAATTGATATTCTTTTTGTTTATATTCAGCTTTCTTCGTTGCTGCATCGTATGTGTATAACGCATCAGAAACCTCTTTACTTGCATTTAAGATTTTGCTTTTATAATTAATCAAAGCATTTTCTTGATTTGCTAAAGCAACTTCTTTTTGCGTACGCAATTTACGTTGTTGTAACAAAGGTTGAGTTAAGCTACCGATCACCGTTGCAAATAAAGATTGCGCACTAAATAATTTATCAATATCAATTCCTTGTACACCACCTGTTGCAGTAATAGAAAGAGAAGGATAAAAACTTGCATTCGCAACGTTAACATTCTCAAAAGCGTTCATCAATCCAAACTCTGCAGCTTTGATATCAGGACGATTTTCTAATAATTGAGCTGGAACACCAACAGATAATTTTTCGTCAATTTTTTGAGAAGCTAAGTTTGTACGATTAATAGATTGAGGATTTGTTCCTAACAAAATACTCATCACATTTTCATTCATCTTAATTCCATTTTCAACGTCAACCAATAATGATTTCACATTGAACAATTGCGCTTCTGTTTGGTTAACTGCAACTTCTGTTACATTCCCAGCTTCTTTCAAAGCTTTCGTTGTTTCTAAACTTTGCTCGCGGTTGATTAAAGTTTTATCTAAAATTCTTTTTTGCTCATCTAAAGCCAATAAGTTGTAATATGCATTTGCAATAGATGCAACAATTTGCGTTTTTACCGCTTTGTGTGCTTCTACAGTTTGCAAATAAGTTGCTGCAGATGCACGTTGATTACTTCTAATTTTACCCCAAATATCTGCTTCCCAACTTAAGTTCCCTGAAACTTCGTATTGACTTTGTGCACGTTTTGACATCAATGCACCAAATTGAGTATTACGAGAGTTTTCTGTAAACGTATATTTCGGACCTACAGATAAAGTTGGTAAATAACCTGCTTTACCTTGTTTAGCATACGCCTCAGCAACTGCAATATTTTGCAGTGCTGAACGTATATCTAAATTATTTTGTAAACCTTGATTAATCAAAGCTTGTAATTGAGTGTCTGTAAAAATTTGTTTCCAAGAAACAGTTGCAACACTTGCACTGTCTTTTGCAATAACATCTGTTCTGAAATTTGCTTCATTTACAACAGCTTCAGGACGATGATAATCTTTTGCTACGAAACAAGACTGAACAGCAAACAATCCAGCTGCGATTAAAGTAATATTAAATATTCTGTACTTTTTCATTTTTAGATTGAATTATTATGTTCAATTTCTTCTTGTGGACGATCAAATTTAACTGGTTTAACTTTTTCTTGTAATGTTTGGAAAACAACAAACAATACTGGAATAACAAATAAACCTAAAATTGTACCTACCAATAAACCAAATGCTGCTCCAGTAGCTACAGAACGGTTACCAGCAGATGATACACCTGTTGCAAATACTAATGGCATTAATCCTAAAATAAAGGCAAAAGATGTCATCAAAATTGGACGTAAACGAGCTTTAGCTCCATCTATAGCTGCCTGAACAATTGACATTCCGTGTACACGTCTTTGTAAAGCGAACTCTACAATCAAAATGGCATTTTTAGCGAGTAACCCAACCAACATGATTAAGGCAATTTGGAAATAGATATTATTTTCTAATCCAGCTAACCATTGAGATAAATACGCCCCCATCATACCACAAGGAACAGATAATAATACTGCGAATGGTAAAACATAAGATTCATATTGTGCAGATAAGATAAAGTACACGAATACGATACATAAAGCAAAAATCATTGCTGTTTGAGAACCTGAATTAATCTCCTCACGAGTAAGACCTGTAAAGTCAGTACTATAAGAAGTAGATAATGTTTGTTCAGAAACTTGATTAATTGCTGTAATCGCATCACCTGTAGAGAATCCTGGTTTTACTGCTCCTGTAATATTAGCTGATGTAAATAAGTTGAAACGGTTAACAGAGTTAGGACCATACACACGTTTTAAAGTCACAAATTGTGAAACTGGTGTCATTGAACCTGCATCCGTTTTCACGAACATTTTATTTAAGCTTGTTTCATTGATACGATCATCTGGTGAAGCTTGAATGTACACACGGTATTGTTTACCAAAACGTGTAAAGTCAGCTGCATATAATCCTCCAATATATCCTTGTAAAGTTGAGAAAATAGAACTTACTGAAACACCAGATTGTTTTGCTCTTTCAATATTAACATCGATTTCGTATTGAGGAAAACCTGTGTTTAAAGATGTTTGAGCATACATAATTTCTGGACGTTGCATTAAAGCACCAATATATTCCTTTGCAACTTTATCAAAATCAGCAATATCTCCACCTGTTTTATCTAATAATTTCAACTCGAAACCAGAAGACATACCAAAACCTGGAATTGATGGTGGTTGGAAGAAAATCATTTGAGCATCAGGAATTTGAGCTGCAGCACCAAATAATTGTCCAATGATTGATTGTACTGATAAAGCATCTGTTGTACGTTCTTCGAATGGCTTCAATTTAATGAACATCATACCATAGTTAGAACCAGCTCCAGAAATAATAGAGTTACCCGAGATAATTGTTGCTTTATCTAATCCAGGAATTTTTTCAATTTTTTTCTGGAATTCTTTTTCAACTTCATATACACGGTCCATAGAAGCACCCGCTGGTAACTCGATATTACCAATAATAAACCCATTATCTTCAGTTGGTACGAAACCTGTTGGCATCATCTTTCCAACACCCCAAATTCCTAAACCACTTACAATAATCAATAAGAATGAAATCCATTTGTGTTTAATTAAAAATTTGAATGAATTACCATATTTATGTGTCATACGATCAAATGAAGCATTGAAAGCATCAAAGAATCGCTGAATAAAGTTACGTTTTTGCTCTCCTTCTTGATGTGGTTTTAAGAATAAAGCACACAATGCTGGAGATAATGTCAAGGCATTTAATGCCGAAATTAAAATGGCAACAATTAAAGTAATACCAAATTGTTTGTAGAATACTCCGGTTGGTCCTGAGATAAATGTTACTGGTACGAACACCGCACACATTACTAATGTAATTGAGATAATAGCTCCAGAAATTTCATCCATCGCATTTTTCGTTGCATCCATAGGAGCTTCGTGATGAGACTCCATTCGAGCATGCACGGCTTCCACAACAACAATAGCATCATCCACCACAATACCAATGGCGAGTACTAAGGCAAATAACGTTAATAAGTTTAACGAGAATCCTGCCAAATTAAGGAAAAAGAATGTACCAATAATAGACACTGGTACCGCAATCAATGGTACTAATGTAGAACGGAAATCTTGTAAGAAAATATATACAACAATAAATACTAAAATAAACGCCTCTATCATTGTGTGAACAACTTTAGAAATAGACGCATCTAAGAATGTATTTGTATCCATTAAGATAGTGTAAGAAACTCCTTCTGGTAATAATTTAGAAGCTTTTTCTAACTCAGCTCTTAAGTTTACAATAATTTCTTGTGCATTAGATCCTGGCGTTTGATAAACAGCAAATACAGCAGAAGGATCTCCATCCATTGCAGAACGTCCTGCATAAGATTGAGCACCAAATTCTACATTCGCTACATCTTTTAATCTAAGAACCTGTCCGTTTGGTAAAGATTTAATAACAATATTACGATATTGATCTTCTGTCTTGTATCGTCCAGAATATGTAATTGTATATTGGAATGATTGTCCTGAGTTTTCTCCTAACGAACCAGCAGCAGCTTCAAGAGATTCTTGAGATAAAGCTGCAGAAACTTCAGAAGGAACTAAACCATAACTTGCCATACGAGAAGGATCTAACCAAATACGCATAGAATAAGTCATCGCACCAAATACAGTTGCATCCCCTACACCGTTTACACGTTTTAAGGCTGGAATAATGTTGATGTTCAAATAATTCTGAAGATAAATCTCATCATATTTAGGGTTTGTTGAACTAAACGAAGCAAACATCAATGCTGATGTCTGTTGTTTTTGTGTCACAACCCCAGAACGAGTTACCTCCGAAGGTAATAATGGTGTAGCACGTGCCACACGGTTTTGTACGTTTACCTGTGCGATATCTCCATCTACACCTGGTTTAAATACAACATCGATAGAAGCAGAACCGTTATTAGAGGCAGTAGAAGAAATATAATCCATTCCTTCAACCCCGTTCACCTGTTCCTCTATCGGAATAATTACAGACTCCATTACTGTCTTTGCATTCGCTCCGGGATACGAAGCTGAAATTTTTACAGTAGAGGGTGCAATATCTGGATATTGTGTTACCGGAAGCGATATAAGCCCCAGTATCCCCAATATCAATATAAGGATAGAAATTACCGTAGATAATACGGGTCTTTCAATAAACTTTTTTAACATATCTATTTACAATTTAGAATACCGTTTTTGTAGATTCTACGATTTGATCAAAGTTTGCTGGAGTTGGTTTAACAGCTGTTTTATCACGTAATTTACCTACACCTTGTGCAACAACTTTATCACCTTTTTTTACTCCGTCTTTTACAACTGCCATGTTATTTGCTCTCTCTACAACAGTAATTGGAGTTGCATAAGCTGTATCTTTTGTTACTTTGTAAACATAAGTCATACCTTGCTGTTCAAATGTTGCAGCTTCTGGCACAACCAATACATCAACATAAGTTTTTGGAACACGAATACGTCCTGAGTTACCATTTGCCAAAAGCTTAGCTTCATTATTGAACGTAACACGGAAATCAATTGTACCTGTTGTTGGATTAATTTGACCAGTTACAGTTTGTATTTTACCTTTTTCAGGATAAACATCTCCATTAGCTAATACTAATTCTACTGCTGGAATTTTGTTTAATTTATCTTTTAAACTAGCTCCTTCAGATTTAGAAATAAAGTTTAAATATTCTTTCTCATTCATAGAGAAATAAGCATATACTCTACTTGTATTTGAAACTGTAGTAATTGGAGTTTGATCCGTAGGACCAACTAATGTCCCTTGACGAGAATTAATAGAACCAACTACTCCACTAATAGGTGCTCTTACAACAGAATAGTCAACATTTGCTTGCGCTCCTTTATAACTTGCTTGCGCTTGAGTAACACCAGCCTGCGCTTGAGACTTAGCCGCTACAGCTTGATTGAAACTCGCTTGTGCTTTTGCTAGATTAGCTTTTGCAGTTTCTAATTGTACATTACTAATAATGTTTTTCTGTACCAAAGGAGTTAATTTGTTCACCTCTACCTGAGCTGCTTGCACTGCCGCTTGCGCTGCACTTACATTAGCCTGAGCCGCTTTTACATTAGCTTGCGCAGCACCAACACCAGATTTTAAAGCATCCGCATTTTGAGTTAAAACATTTGTTTCTAATTTGAACAAAGGCTGACCAGCTTGTACATATTGGCCTTCATCAACATAAACTTCTGTAATGTATCCTTGGATTTTTGCACGAACATCATTATTTACGATACCTTGAATATTTGCAGGGTATTCATCATAACTCGTCACCACTTTCGTAGGCACATCAACTACCGGATAAGGCGTTGGACCTTGTGCTTGTTGAGCAGCAACATTGTCTTTCTTTCCACAAGAACTCAAAGCTATTGCCAAAGCACCAACCATTATAACGTTAACGTTTTTCATATTACTTTTACTTATTTTCTAGTTGAATTTTATTTATTTTTTGTATTGTTTCGTCTAATATCACTTTTGTTTGATTAAGATGTTCCAAATAGATATCAACTACTCTATTTTCAACATTTTTAGAAAGCGTATTATTCGCTAGTTTATGTTCTTTTATTCGATTTGTATAACCTATATCTTGAGAAATCATTTCAAATAAAAAATCTAATTTCTCTGTCAAATAATTAAAATTTAATCTAAAATATCTTTTTCTAGAGTTAATTTTATTTATGTACTCGATGTGTTTCATCGATAGTAAGTAGTTAATAGAGTTTGATAAGGAACTTTTACTAACATTAAAAATCTCAAGAAGTTCTTCAAATGTAAACCCCTCCTCATCCGATTCTAAAATCATGTATGCCTGCAATTTAGCCGTCAATGGAGGAAAACTATAAGTTCTCTCCAGAAAAGCGCTAAAGCTGCAAAAAAGATCCGAATTACATGCTTGATTTTTTATATTCATAATGTGTATAATCTACAAAACCATGCAAATATAAAATAGTTAGTTCGGTTTACACAGAACTAACTATACTTTTTTCGATATTTAACAATTAATTAAATTAATAATTTGTTAATTCATATCTAAAATCCTAACAAAAAATAGACCAAACAAATTAAAAATAAAGCTATTATAGCATAATTAATTATTATTTTACACAATATTATATAAACAACCTTTTGTTTAAAAGAGCTATTGAGATTTAAAATTTATAGGAGTTTTTGTTAAAAAATTATTAATTTCATCAACATCGTTCTGGTAATCAAATTTTAAATCTTCATGAAACTTTTCAAAAATAGAAAAAATCAATTTCAATCTCCCAAGTTGATAGTTGTATAATTTTTCTGCATTATCTCCTGTTGTATAAGTTTCAAAAAGATAAGGATAACGGTTAAAAGATTCTTGAATGATATATTTTCTCAATTCAAATTCTGACACTTTATCTTTCGTAATTTGAACATGATAGTTCACAATTCCACTCAATGTTTTTAACGTCAACAACAATTGACGATGACTTCTATTTATGTTAATCTGATTAATTAAGTGATGAGACTTTTCAAACTGAAAATCAATCTTTTCATAAATATTTTTTACACGATCTTGCAAATCATTTTCATTCTCTAATAATTGAAAATGCAAATGTTCTACTAAAGTTTCATCTTTATTGATAAGACGCAAAAGAAGTTTATCTTTTTCTTTTGAAGGAAGATCTAAAATAGAATTTTTCAATTCAGGAACGTCTTTCAATTTCATACTTATTTTGTTTGTTGTTAGCTTGTTTAAAATTACAAAAATATTCGAGATAATTCATTTAACACAAAACGATTAAATCATATAAATAATGTATATTCGAAAAAATAAATCATAACCTAAATGCCAAAATCACTCAAAATCTACATCATTTCTTCAGTTGTTCTCATTTTATTTTTATTGAGTTTAAACCTTATGGGTTTGAATTTAAAAGGAGAATATACCTATCATATTCTTGCTTGGACTTCGATTATCTTCACCTTTTACATCGTTATTAAATTTTGGAAAATTATCTATATCAAAATTTATGGTTTTTTACTTTTTGCTTTAGTTGGATTGAGCATTTTACCAATGGCAATTCTGTTTCTATCTATCGTTAGTTTTTTATTCAATATGAATACAATTCAAACCATTAAAGTAAACGATGAATATAAAATAGTAGTTACGAAAAAAGTTATGGCAATGAAACGTGCTTATATCTATAATTCTGAATCTAAATTTCCTATTTTAGAAAAATCAAACAATATCGCGAGACCAGATTATAGTGATATTGTTTCTGAAACATTAAATATTAATTCTGATGATCCAAAGCTATATGAATACGAAAACGAACCTATTCAGCAAGCTAAACTGATTTCTATAAACAAGGATAGTATTGGAATTGAATATCAAATTCTCAACAAAAAGAAAATTATTTATCATAACCTTAACGAAACTTATGGATATTAAGCGCATTTCGTGATTTATAATCCGTACTTTTGCACTCCGAAAAAAGGATTATAATTATGAAAAGCGTTGTAGAACACAGAAAATTACTTGGAGTTGATAAAAATGTAACTCTAAAAGAGTTGAAAACAATTTACAGAAATACGATGAAAGATGCGCATCCTGATAAATTTATCAACGACGAAGCAGGTAAAATAGAAGCTGAAGAAAAAAGTAAAGTTGTGATCGAAGCATACCACTTTTTAGTAAGTATTAATCCTGAAACGCACGAAAAAAACAAAGAAGAATATACGATTACAACTGCAAAATCTAACATTCATGATTTTTATATGGATGAACAAATTTTGAAAGTAGAACATTTAGATGGAAATCATTACGAGTATTTTGGTGTTCCTAAAAACACGTACATCAAAATGGTAAATTCTGACTCTCCAAGCCGTTTTGCTAGAAGACATATCTATGGAAAATTTACACATAGAAAAGCTGGTGAAGCAATGAAAGATTAATTATCTGAACAATATAAAACCAAAAACCACTTCAATTGAAGTGGTTTTTTTTATGCTTAATATTCTATTGATTAGTTTCCTAAAATATAGTTGAAAATCAATGGCGCTACGATTGTCGCATCAGATTCTATCATATATTTTGGCGTATCAACATCTAATTTACCCCATGTAATTTTCTCGTTTGGAACTGCTCCAGAATAAGATCCGTAAGATGTTGTAGAATCAGAAATTTGACAGAAATATGCCCAGAAAGGAACATCTGTCCACTCTAAATCTTGGTACATCATTGGAACAACACAAATTGGGAAATCTCCAGAGATACCACCAGCAATTTGGAAGAAACCTACACCTTTACCATCAGAATTAGCACGATACCACTCTGTTAAGTAAATCATGTATTCAATTCCAGATTTTACTGTAGACGCTTTTAAATTACCTTTGATTACGTTAGACGCAAAAATGTTTCCTGTTGTAGAGTCTTCCCAACCTGGACAAACGATAGGTAAATTTTTCTCAGCTGCAGCAACAATCCAAGAATCTTTCGGATCAATTTCGTAGTATTGCTCTAAAACTCCAGAATTTACAACTTGGTATAAGAATTCGTGTGGTAAATAACGCTCTCCTTTTTCTTCTGCTGCATGCCAAACATTCTCTAAATGCTCTTGTAAACGACGAAAAGCCTCCTCTTCTGGAATACAAGTATCTGTAACACGATTGAAGTGCGTATCTAACAATTCGCGCTCTTCCTCTGGTGTTAAATCACGGTAATTTGGAATTCTTTTATAGTGTGAATGCGCAACTAAATTCATTACGTCTTCTTCTAAATTTGCTCCTGTACAAGAAATGATGTGCACTTTATCTTGGCGAATCATTTCAGCTAATGAAATTCCTAATTCAGCAGTAGACATTGCTCCACCCAAAGAAATTAACATTTTACCACCTTCTAACAAGTGTTGCTCATATCCTTTTGCAGCGTCAACTAAAGCAGCTGCATTAAAGTGTCTATAGTTGTGTTCTATAAACTGACTGATTGGTCCTTTACTCATTTTATTTGTTTTTTATTTATTTAAAATTCAATTATTTGTACCCCAAAGTATTCAACACATCTTGATGCGTTTGTTCTTCAGAATATACTTTTGCTTCGTAATTTTCGTCAATCAAAATATATTTGGGCTGAGGAATTAAACAGTGATTAATTCCACCAAAACCACTAATATTATCTTGGTAAGCTCCTGTATTAAAGAAACCGATATACAATGGTTTTGCTTGATCATATTTCGGAAGATAAATGGCATTTACATGCTGTTCTGAGTTATAATAATCATCAGAATCACATGTTAAACCTCCTAATAATACACGTTCATACTTATCGTACCAACGGTTAATTGGCAACATTACAAATCGTTTCGAAATTGCCCAAGCATCTGGCAAAGTTGTCATAAAAGAAGAATCGATCATATCCCAATACTCTTTATCATTTTGTTTCTTTTGATAAAGAATTTTGTAGACTACTCCTCCACTTTCTCCAACTGTAAACGAACCAAATTCTGTAAAAATATTTGGAACAGCAATTCCTTCTTCATCACAAATCATTTTAATTTGCAACAAGATTTCTTTCGCCATGTATTCGTAATCATATTCGAAATTCAACGAATTTTTGATTGGGAATCCACCACCAATATTCAAACTATCTAATTCTGGACAAACTTTTTTAAGGTTTACATAAACTCTCAAACATTTTGTCAACTCATTCCAATAATATGAATTGTCTTTAATTCCTGTATTGATAAAGAAATGAAGCATTTTCAGTTTAATGCGTTCATTTGGTTTTACCATTGTTTGATAAAACGGTACAATATCCTTGTACCCAATTCCTAAACGAGAGGTATAAAACTCAAATTTTGGCTCTTCTTCAGATGCAATACGAATTCCGATTTCAAAATCAACTTCAATTGCTTCTGAAAACAAATCAACTTCTTCGTAATTATCAATCACTGTGATTGTTTTACGATGTCCGCTATTTACCAAACGAGCAATATTTTCTACATATTCCTCACGCTTGAAACCGTTACAAACAACATACTGATCGTCTGTAATCAAACCTTCTCCAATCAAATTTTCGACAATATTAATGTCAAATGCAGAAGATGTCTCAATGTGAATATCGTTTTTTAATGCTTCACCTAAAATGTGACGAAAGTGAGAACTTTTTGTACAATAACAATAATTGTAAGTTCCCTCATAGTTTAACTCTTCACGCGCTTTTTCGAACCAACCTTTCGCTTTCTGAATGTTTTGCGAAATTTTAGGCAAATATGTGAATTTTAATGGTGTTCCATGTTCTTCGACCAAAGCTTTTAGGTCAATTCCATTAAATTTTAAGTACTCTCCATCTAATTCAAATTCATCTTGTGGAAAGTCAAATGATTGCGTGATTAAATCTATGTATTTAGTTTTCATTATGCTTTATAAATGTTACGTGTGTTTAATAATTCTAAAAATTTTGCAAAAAAATTAGGGTATTACAGACGTATCGCATAATATACATTGCGAAGCAATAAGGGGAAAGAATAATTCTTAAATTCGTTTCTATTCATTAAAACTACTGCGTTAAAGCTCTTTCTATTCTCAACGCTTTCGAATAAAAGGTTAAAACTCATCAACTTTTTTTATTAAAAAAATTATAAAAATACTTGTCGCAAATATAAGTTTTTTAATTCTGTTAAAAAGATAAAATAATATTAAAATTTAGCTTTACAGAACTGATGTTTTATGATGTAAAACAAATATTCAACAATTATTCAAAAATTTATTTTTTCTTTAAGGTTTAGCAAGGTTAAATATTGTATTTTTGAAATCGTTTTGAACGTAAATTATGGGTAAAATTATTGCTATTGCTAACCAAAAAGGTGGTGTTGGTAAAACGACAACTTCGTTAAACCTTGCCGCTTCATTAGGTGTTTTAGAGAAAAAAGTTTTATTAATTGACGCAGATCCGCAAGCAAATGCAACATCTGGTTTGGGTTTTGATTTGGATGAAATCGAAGCTGGAACCTATGAAGTATTGGAAAATGAAGTGCTTGCGAGCAAAGCTATTTTACAATCAGAATCGCCAAACCTAGACTTGATGCCTGCTCATTTAGATTTAGTTGCTGCCGAGATTGAGATTGTAGATTACGAGAACCGCGAATACATGTTAAAAAACGCGCTATCAGAAATCAAAGATCAATATGATTATATTATTATAGATTGCGCGCCTTCACTTGGTTTAATTACTTTGAATGCGCTTACAGCTGCAGATTCTGTGATTATTCCTATTCAGTGCGAATATTTTGCATTAGAAGGTTTAGGAAAATTATTAAATACGATAAAAGGAATTCAACAACATCACAACAAAGAACTGGATATTGAAGGTTTATTGTTGACGATGTATGATTCGCGTTTACGCCTTTCTAATCAAGTATTAGACGAAGTGAACAATCATTTTCCGCAAATGGTTTTCAAAACAATTATTACTCGAAATGTACGTTTGTCAGAAGCACCAAGTTTTGGCGAAACAATTATTCAGTACGACGCAGCAAGTAAAGGTGCAGAAAATTACTTAAATTTAGCGCGTGAATTTTTAATTAACAACAACGATACAGTTTAAATAAAATGGCAAAGCCAAACAAAAATAATCGCTTAGGACGTGGATTATCTGCTCTATTAAAGGATGAACCAACTGTAAAAACAGCACAAGATGAAGGTGCAAAGAAATTGGTTGGAAACATTTTGGAAATAGATTTAGAAAAAATCACCGCGAATCCTTGGCAGCCACGAACTAATTTCGATAAAAAAGCTTTAGAGGAATTGGTTTCGTCTATTCAAACATTAGGCGTTATTCAACCGATTACGATTCGTAAAAAACCAACTGGTGAATATGAATTGATTTCTGGTGAAAGACGTTTTCGCGCTTCACAATTAGCTGGTAAAAAAACAATTCCAGCTTATGTACGTTTAGCAAATGACCAAGAAATGCTGGAAATGGCATTGGTCGAAAATATTCAGCGTCAAGATTTAGATGCGATCGAGATTGCGCTTTCTTACCAACAATTGATTGATGAAATCAAGTTAACACAAGAAGAATTAAGTAAACGTGTTGGGAAAGACAGAACGTCTATTACCAATTATTTGCGTTTATTAAAATTAGACCCAATTATCCAAACAGGAATTCGTGACGGAATGATTTCAATGGGACACGGTCGCGCTTTGATGGCTATTGATGATACTGATTTACAATTTGATATTTACGAAAAAATTGTCAAAAACAATTTATCTGTTCGCGATACAGAACGTTTAATCAAATCGATAAAAGAAGGTAAACCTGAGAAAAAAGCAACAAATGAATTACCTTCTCAGTACAAAGAAGCATTAAGTTCTATTTCAAATTCATTGAATACGAAAGTTGAAATAAAATGTGCAAATAATGGAAAAGGTAAAATAATTTTGAATTTTACTTCTGATGATGAGTTTGAACGATTAAGAAAATTTTTAAATGAAAATTAAAGCATTCTTACTTGGATTAACGATCTCTTCGACGTTTGCTTTCGGTCAAGTTAAAACGGACTCTTTAGTCGTTGTCGAAAATAATGCTATTGTAAACGATACAATGAGCGTAACTAAAGAAGCATTAATGGAGAAAAGTCCAATTAGAGCCTCTTTGTATTCGGCTATTTTACCTGGTGCTGGACAATTGTATAACAAAAAATGGTTAAAAGCACCTATTGCGCTTGGTTTAGTAGGTACAGGAACAGGTTTCACGATTTATTACAATAATTTGTACAAAAAATACCGAAAAGCTTATATTGCGGTAAGAGAAGGAACACCAAACGAATTCACAGGAATTTTATCTGCGGAGCAATTGGCAGTTATTCAAGATGATTACAAACGCAAACGCGATTATAGTGTCGCTTTAACTGCATTAGCTTATTTATTAAATATTGTAGATGCTACTGTTGATGCGCATTTATTCACAGTTCGTAATGACACAGAAATGTCATTCAAACCAACAGTCATTCAAGATGAAATGACATTAGAGCCAGTTTTAGGATTGGCATTTAACTTAAAATTTTAGAAATTACAGATGAAAATTGCATTAATAGGATACGGAAAAATGGGAAAAGCCATTGAAGAAATTTTAATTCAACGCGGACACGAAGTTGTACTTAAAATATCTCGTACTCCACTTGCGGAAGAATTAAATAATGTTGAAGTTGCAATAGAATTTTCGAGACCAGAATTCGCTTACGACAACCTTAAAGTATTACTTGAAAATAAAATCGCAACAATTTGTGGAACAACAGGATGGTTAGATAAACAAGAAGAAATTAATCATTTAGCAATTTCAAATAACACCGCTTTTTTATATGCTTCTAACTTTAGTTTGGGCGTTAATTTATTCTTCGAATTAAATTCTATTTTAGCTCGAATGATGAATAAATATCGTAACGAATACCAAATTAATCTAGAAGAAATTCATCATACACAAAAGCTTGATGCACCTTCTGGAACAGCGATTACAATTGCAGAAGGAATTATTGACAATTCAACATATAATTCTTGGTCGATGGACGAAAAAGCAAAAGACATTATTCCAGTTGAAGCAAAAAGAATCGAGGATGTTCCCGGAACACATATCGTACAATATAACTCTGATGTAGATACTATTGAGATTTCTCATACGGCGCATTCTCGCAAAGGTTTTGCCTTAGGTGCCGTGATTGCTGCGGAATGGATTTGGAATAAACAAGGTGTTTTCACAATGAAAGATGTACTTGAACTGAACTAAATTAAAATACTAAATATCAAAAACTTATGCATGTACTAATTTACTGGTTAATTGGTTTTATTATTGCCAATATAATCTTTGGAGCTGCAACTTGGAAATTATATAAAAATGCTGGAAAGCAAGCAATTCAAGCTTATATTCCTTTTCTAAATATCTGGAAAGGTTTAGAAATTATCCATCGTCCAAAATGGTGGATTATTCTATTTTATTTGCCAATTGTTGGTCCTATTTTTTGGTTAGTATTCTTTGTTGATTTAGGAGATTCTTACGGAAAAATTGAAACAAAAGACAAAGTCATTATGGTTTTGACTTTAGGTTTATACATTTTTGCGGTTAATTATTCTGATAATCCAAAATATTTAGGTCCAGAAAAACGCAAACCAACATTTGTTTCTTCCTTAATTTTTGCCCTTGTTTTAGCAACTTTGGTTCATAACTGGTTTATTCAACCAATGATTGTTCCAACAGGATCGATGGAAAATACAATCAAAATTGGTGATGCTTTATTTGTAGAAAAAGTAAGTCATGGAGCGCGTGTTCCTATGACACCAATCGGAATTCCATTCTCAGAATTTATTTACCGAGATGGTTTTATCGACAAAGCTCGCCTACCTTATATGCGTATTCCAGGTTGGAGAGATTTAAAATCGAATGATATTGTTGTCTTCAACTATCCTACAGATTCTATTTACAATGCGATCGATCGTAAAGATGCTTATGTAAAACGTTTAGTTGGTTTACCAGGAGAAACTGTACAGATTCGTAATGGAGTTTTATATGTAAACGATAAAAAATTCATTCCGAAAAAAGATGCACAAGTTCAGCATGCTTATACAGTTGTTGTAAAAACTCCTTTCAGTGATAAATTATTATACGATAATTTCGGAATCATAAGTACAGATTATAATGCTGCAAAACAAGGTGACGGAACATTTATTTATCAATTTGCAGCTTTGACTGATGCTCATGTTACAGCAATGAAATCTAATGCAAATGTAGTTTCTGTTGAACCTATTTTACAACCTGTAGGTGAAAAAACGGAACATATTGTAAATGGAAAAATTGATAGTACAAACACTATTTTTCCAGTAAACAAAAACTGGAATCCTGATCAATACGGACCTTTATACATTCCGAAAAAAGGTGATGTAGTTGATGTTAACAAAGAGACTTTAGCGCAATATATTAACATTATTCGTCGCTATGAAAACAATACATTAAGAGTTGATTCTACAAACGGTAAGTTTGATGTATTTATCAATGATCAAAAAACAAATAAATACGAAATCAAACAAAATTACTATTTTATGGTTGGTGATAACAGAAATCAATCATTAGATGCACGTTTCTTTGGTTATGTTGGAGAAGATCATATTATTGGTCGTCCAATTATGATTTGGGCAAATATGAACGGAATGTTCGAGCCTGCTGCTCCTAAGAAATTTATTTGGAATCGTTTCTTTACATCAATTAATAATGATAATCCTGACAAAACTTCTTACGGAATTTATGTTCTAATTGCCTTAATTGGTTGGATTGGATATGATATTGTAAAAGCTCGTAAAGAGAAAAAGAAGAACAAATATTAATAAAAAGAGTGATTAAAATCCTCTAAATTATAAAATTAACAACACTATAAATGTGCATTATAAGCTACTTGTAATGCACATTTCCATATAAAATAATAGAATGAAAAATACGTTTGCAGCTTTTTATTTTGGACCGATTGATTACTATGCAGAAATGGTAAAAAGCCAAACTTTGGATATCGAAGTTCAAGAAAATTTTCAAAAGCAAACTTACCGTAACCGCATGTATATTTTGGGCGCAAATGGTAAATTAATGTTGAATATTCCAATTTTACACAACGGAACACGTTTGTTCAAAGATTTGCAACCTTCTTATGAATATGATTGGCAAAAAGAACACATCAAATCGTTAAAATCAGCTTATCAAAGTTCTCCATATTTTGAATATTATGAAGATGAAATTATTCCAATTTTAGAACAAAAAGAGAAATTTCTTTTAGATTTTAATCTAAAAACAATTGATTTCATCAACAAGAAATTAAGCTTAGATTTGGAGATTTCTAAAACTGAAACCTATCAAGATCTGAATCCTGAAAATGATTTCAGAAATCAATTTTCTGCTAAAAAAGCACCTCAATATAACTTACCAGAATATGCACAAGTTTTTGATGATAAATTTGAGTTTATAGAAGGTTTGAGTATCTTAGATTTACTTTTTAGCGAAGGACCAAGTGCCGCAGTATATTTAAAAAACTTAATAAAATAACAACATGAGAAAATTATTTATTGCTTTAGGATTTGCCTTTACATTAGGGTTTGCTCAAGCACAAACAACAGAAGTACCAAAAGAAAAATGGTATCATGCAGGTGTAGAACAAACAGGTGTTTATGGTGTAAATACTGATCAAGCTTTACAATTCTTAAAAGACAACAAAAGAAAAGCAAATACAATTATTGTAGGAGTTTTGGACAGCGGTGTTGAAAATTTTCACGAAGATTTGAAAGCAAATATGTGGTCAAATCCAAAAGAAATTCCAGGAAACGGAATCGATGATGACAAAAATGGTTACATTGATGACGTACATGGATGGTCTTTTTTAGGAACAGCAAAAGGAATCAATTACAATGATGATACCACTGAATTAACACGTGTTTACAAAGCTTTATCATCTAAATACGCAACTTTCGATCAAAAGAAAAATCATGAAGCTATTGTAAAAAATCCTACTGAATATGCTGAATTTCAAAAAATTGAAAAAGAATATTTAAGCGCTGTAGGAAAAGCAAAATATAACCAACAAGTTGCTCAATCTAAATTGAATGCTGTTGAAGGTGGTGTAAATAAAATGGTTCTTGAATTTGGAGATACTAAATTAACTAAAGATATTTTAAAAAATTACCAACCAACAGATTCTCAAATCTTAGAAGCTTTATGGATTTTTGGTGAATTGAAAGAAGAGCAATGGGTTGGGAAAACGATGAAAGAAGTTTCGAATACCTATTTAGGAGCTGCTCGTCGTGCTGCGAAGGGAGATGCTTTATCTTCTCACTTAAATTTAGATTTGGTTGATCGTAAAGATGTTGACAATCCAAATGATAAGAAAGAGCGTTTTTATGGAAACGGAGATTCTAACGGACCTGAGTCTTCTCACGGAACTCACGTTGCTGGAATTATCGGTGCTGTAAGAGGAAATAATATCGGTTCTGAAGGAACGACTGGAGGAAATAATGTAAAAATTATGTCGGTTCGTACAGTTCCAAATGGAGACGAACGCGATAAAGATGTTGCAAATGCAATTTACTACGCAGTTGACAATGGAGCAAAAATCTTGAATATGTCTTTCGGAAAACCTTATTCTCCTGATGCAGATTTAGTTTGGGATGCGTTCAAATATGCTTCTGATAAAGGTGTTTTAATCGTTAAAGCGGCTGGAAATAGCAACGAAGATATTGATGTTCATGTACATTATCCAACTAATTTCAGAAATGGAAATGTTGTTTCTAAATCTGTTCTTACGGTTGGTGCTTCTACTAAAGATCCAAATGCTTTAAAAGCTCGTTTCTCTAACTATGGTAAAAAATCGGTAGATGTTTTTGGACCAGGACAAGAGATTTATGCAACATATCCAGGGGTTGATCAATATCGTTTCTTAAACGGAACTTCTATGGCTTCACCTGCTGTTGCTGGTGTTGCAGCATTGGTTTGGTCACATTATCCAAAATTAACTGCAGAAGATATTCGTAATATCTTAATGGAAACAGTTAATAAAAATGAGCAATTAAAAGAGATTTCTGTTGCTGGAGGTGTTGTAGATTCTTACAAAGCTGTACAAAAAGCTGAAGAAATTTACAAACAACGTAAATTGAAATAATTTTAAATTTAACACAACATTATAAAAAGGCTTCAAATTTTGGAGCCTTTTTTGCGTTTAAACTCGAGATAATTTTAGATGTAACAATTTCGGTTGTTTCTCGACATATAGATAAATCAATTATGAAAAAATTCTTATTAAGTATATCAGTTGCCATGTTTGTTGGTGTGGCATCGTTCGCACAAGAAACGACAACTGCTCTACCATTGCCTAAAGTTGATCAAAAATATTGGCAACACGAATCTTTCGAAGAAAGTGGTGTTTATGGTGTAAATACTCAAAAAGCTTTACAATTTTTAGAATCAAAAAAACGTAAACCTTCACAGTTAATTGTTGGTGTTTTAGATTCTGGAGTTGAGATTACTCATCCAGATTTAAAAGATAATATTTGGACAAACACCAAAGAAATTGCTGGAAATGGAATTGATGATGACAAGAATGGTTATGTTGATGATATTCACGGTTGGAATTTTATCGGAGGAAAAGATGGTAAAAATGTTGATGGAGATACATTAGAGTTAACACGTCTTTTTGTAAAATACCGTGATTTATTCGAAAAAAGTAAAGATGCAGCTTCAAACAAAACGAAATTCCCAAAAGAATTTGAAGAATATCAAAAAATAAAACCTGCATTCGAAGATAAATTAGCCGAAGCAAAACAAAATGCAGCACAATATACGCAGATGAATGATGTTTTCTCGGTTGCATTTCCTGCTTTGATTAAAGAATGGGGCGAAAAAGATTTGAATGAAAAAAATATGATGTCTTTTAAACCTGTTTCTAAAGAAGCACAACAAGGGATGATTATTTTTGGTATGGTTCCGAAAGAAGCTTGGGAAGGAAAATCGATGAAAGATTTCTTAACAGAAGTTGGAAATGAAATTTCAGAAGGAACAAAATATTACAAAGAACAAGTTGAAATTAACTTGAATACAGAATTAGATCCTCGTCCAATTGTTGGTGATAATTATGCTGATAAATCAGAACGTTTTTACGGAAATAATGATGTAGACGGTCCTGATTCTATGCACGGAACGCACGTTTCTGGAATTATTGCGGCAAAATCTGGGAACGGAATTGGAATGGATGGAATCGCAGGAAATGGTTATGTAAAAATCATGTCAGTTCGTACAGTTCCAAATGGAGACGAACGCGATAAAGACGTTGCAAATGCCATTCGTTATGCTGCAGATAATGGAGCAAAAATCTTAAATATGTCTTTTGGAAAAGCTTATTCTCCAGATAAACAAATTGTTTGGGATGCATTTAAATATGCGGAGAAAAAAGGTCTTTTATTGATTAAAGCTGCTGGAAATGAAAACGTAAATATTGATGACGAAATTCACTTCCCTACTGTTTATGATAACAAAGGTGCAGAAGTTTCTAAAAACGTAATTACAGTTGGAGCAAACACAATGGATAATAATAATTTAAGAGCAAGTTTCTCTAATTTTGGTAAAAAGTCTGTAGACGTTTTTGCACCAGGAAATGAAATATATTCTACCGTTCCTAATAAAGATGGTGAATACAAAAACGAAAGTGGAACTTCCATGGCTTCACCAGTTGTAGCGGGAGTTGCGGCTTTGGTTTGGGCACATTATCCAAAATTAACTGCAACAGATATCAAACAAATTTTGTTAGAATCTGTCAACAAAAATCCTGCTTTAACAGATATTTCTGTAACAGGCGGTGTTGTTGATGCGTACAAAGCTGTTCAATTAGCAGAAAAAATGTATGTTGCTAAAAAATTGAAGTAATTAGTTTTATATAAATTGTTTTAAAATTGAAATCCTCAACTAAATTTAGTTGAGGATTTTTTATTTAAATACTATAAACTTTTTCTTCTATAATACCAGATTCAAACTCAATTGGTTGTTCATTTTGTCTAAAAATTCGGGCAGATAATTTTCCTTTCAACTCCACCACTCCATTTTCTACACGAAGCCAACTTCCTTCTCTCAATCCAACTACAACTTGATGATTAAATTTGTGAAATTCATTGATACGTGTTTCTCTTGTTTCTCCTTTGTGCGTAGAATTTGGATCAGGATCCAAATAATGCGGATTAATATTAAAAGGTAAAAATTGCAATGCATCAAAACTTGGTGGATAAACGATCGGCATATCGTTTGTTGTTCCAATTGTTAAACCTGTCAAATTACTTCCTGCGCTAGTTCCAATATATGGCGTTCCATTATGTACAGCACTTCTCAACTCTTCTACCAAACCAAGTTCATATAACGTTTTTAGCAATAAAAATGTATTTCCTCCTCCAATAAAAATCGCTTTCGCATGCAAAATGGCTTCTTTTTTATTCTCGAAAGTATGCAAACCTTTTACAGAAATTCCAACCGTTTGCAAAGCATCTTTTACATTTTGCGTATAATCATCGTACGAAATTCCCGAAGGACGCGCATAGGGAACAAAAATGATTTCATCAGAATTAATAAATTCTTTGATTTCATCTTTTATATATTCTAAAAAACTATAACCGTGAATAGTACTCGTACTTATCACTAATAGTCTATCATTTGGATTTATCATGTTATCGAATTTTAACTCAAAAGTAAGTTTAAAATAAGAAAGTAGGTGAAAAATTGACAAAAAAATATACCGAATTACTTTACTTTTGTACAATTCTAAAAAATGAAATTTCAAGATTTCTAGATCTTCATGAAAAAAATAGTACACTTCATTATACCTTTATTCATAGTTGTTATTATGCTAATAATTGGAATAGAACAAACACTTCGAAAAATTCCCAATGATTACAAATACAAAGCAAATTATTTAAAAGAAAATGGAAAACAAATAGAAACTTTGATTCTTGGGAGTTCTCATACTTTTACTGGACTCAATCCAAAATTATTTAAAAATAAAACTTTTAATGCTGCGCATTCTGCTCAATCATTGGATTTAGATTATAAAGTTTTTGAACAAAATCGAAAATATTTACCCAATTTAAAAACCATTATTATTCCCATTTCGTATTTTTCGTTTACAAAACAATTGAATGATTTTAACCAAAAAAAGTTAAAATATTATTCCATTTATTGGAATGTTGATATAAATAATAACGAGTTAAATCTTAATTACGAAATTTTTTCAGAGCCTGTTGAAGTTAATTATAATCGAATAAAAGAATATTGGATTGAGGATAAAAATAATTTGACAATAGATACTAATGGATATATAAATAAGCGATACGAACCAAGTTGGAATGATAGTATTTATGCTAAAAAAACGTTTGAAAGACATTGTGCAAATTTGAATTCAAATCAAATACAACATATTATAAAAACACATTATCATGATTTAGAACAAATTATAAAACAAGCAAAATCAAATGATATAAAAGTTGTTCTATTAGCTACTCCTACAACTAATTTGTATAAAAATTATGTTATAAAAACACCTCAGTATTTCAACTTAAAAAATAATATTAATCGCTTATCGGAATATGATAATGTCATTTTCATCGATTATTTTATCAATAATAAAAGTTTCAGTAAAAAAGATTTCAAAAATTCAGATCATTTAAATGCAAAAGGTGCAGATAAATTAACCTTTAAGGTGGATTCTATTATGAATAAAACATTTACGTTGATTACAAAATAAATCGAATATCTATCATCAAAAAAGAGCTTGATAAATCAAGCTCTTTTTTGGTTTTATAGTTGTGTAAAATTAGTTTTTATAGGAAATCCATTTCACCATTTCTTTCACAGTTGGTTTTTTACCATAAATTAAAATTCCAATTCTATAGATTTTTCCAGCAATATAAACCATAAATATGGTGCTGATTAAAAGCAAAAATAAGGATAAAGCTAATTGCCAAATCGGAACATCGAAAGGAATTCGAGTAATCATTGAGATGGGCGAAGTTAATGGAATCATTGATAACCAAAAAGCAACTGGACCATCAGGATTTTCGAAAGTTGTCATACTTCCGTAAAGTCCAATCATCATCGGAACTAAAGGAAAATATGTAAATTGTTGCGTATCTGTATCATTGTCAACCGCAGAACCAATTGCCGCGAAAACAGAGCTGTAGAACAAATATCCTAAGATAAAATAAGAAATAAAAGCAAAAATGATTAACGGATAATTAAACGTTAACAATACTTCGCTAATTTCTGTTACTTTTTGCATCATATCTGGATTAGTCTCAGCTAATTGTGCTTGATTCATCATTTGTTGCGACATATCCATTCTTGAAGCAGCAATTGTTGGAAATAAAATCAATAACCCCATTGTCATTCCAATCCATATAGCAAATTGCGTGACTGCAACCATTGTCGTTCCTAAGATTTTACCCATCATTAATTCGAAAGGTTTTACAGAAGAAATGATAATTTCTACAACGCGATTATTTTTTTCTTCAACCACAGAACGCATTACTTTTACACCATAAATCATCACAAACATGAAAATAATGTAAGTTAAAAACATCGATAATCCGATTTTTAACTCCATTCCTTTATCTTCTTTTCCGTCTGTAACGTTAAAAACATTCAGGTTAACACGTGCCTTAGAAGCTTCTAAAGCCGCTTTGTCAATACCAGATTTTGCCTGTTTTTCTTTTTCTATTTTATCACTAATCGTTCTCGAAAGTTTTTCTCGATCAGTAATTCCAAGATTTCCATTTGTGATTAATTCAGTATTTTTCTCGATATTTTCATAATTTCCATCTGTATTTTTCGGAATATGAAGAATCGCATTCAAATATTCGCTTCCTTTCAAAGTATCTTTGATAGATTTCAACTCTTGAGGCGTGTAAATACTGAACATCATTTGTTTAGTCGATTTAAACGAGGTTACAAACTCTGTACTTTCATCTACAATTGCAATATTTTTCACTTCCGAATTATTCGCAGAACTCAAAAAGAAAATCACCGCTCCTGCCCCAACAATCAACAAAGGCGAAAGAAAAGTCATAACAATAAACGCTTTGTTTTTTACTTGAGAAAAGAACTCGCGTTGTGCAACTAAAAATATATTTTTCATTTGATAATTAGCTTAAAGATTAGGAATTGAACTTTGTTTAACGGCTTCCAAAAACACATCATTCATCGAAGGAATAATTTCTTTGAATTGATGAACTTGCCCCACTTGCATCAATTTATCTAAAATCACATTAGTTGGTGTTTCTTTATTGTATAACAAATTAAATTCAGTTCGTTGATTAATGTTTCGTACATCCGAAATCTCAAATTCATTCGCTAAATTTTGAAGAGAATCAGCGGGAATTTCATTCAATTGAATCGAAAATTTCCCTGTCTTAAATTGATTTCTAACTTCTTCAATTGTTCCATCTAATACTTTATTCGATTGATTAATCAAAGCAACATGATCACACATTTCCTCCACAGATTCCATACGATGCGTTGAAAAAATAATTGTCGTTCCTTTGTCTCTTAATTCAAGAATTTCATTCGCAATAATTTGCGCATTTACAGGATCAAATCCACTAAAAGGTTCATCAAAAATCAGCAAAGAAGGATTGTGAATAACTGTAATCACAAACTGAACTTTTTGTCCCATTCCTTTCGACAACTCGCTCAATTTCTTGTTCCACCAAGACATCATATCAAGTTTCTCGAACCAATATTCGGTACGTTTTTTAGCTTCCGCAGAAGAAAGACCTTTCAGTTTTGCAAAATACAGTGCCTGTTCTCCAACCTTCATATTCTTGTACAAACCACGTTCTTCTGGCATATAACCAACTTGACCGATTGATTTTTTCGTCAAAGGTTCTCCATTCAACAAAATTGTCCCGCTATCTGGCGCTGTAATTTGATTAACAATACGAATAAAAGTCGTTTTTCCAGCACCATTTGGTCCCAAAAGTCCATAAATAAAACCTTGTGGAATATTGATACTAAAATTATTAAGCGCAACTTTATCTTTATATTTTCTTGTTAAGCCTTGAGCTTGCAATAAAAATTCCATTTTCTATATCATTTGATTTGTAAAATTAGTAAGAAGAAAGTAAATTTTGTTACAGATTTTAATGAGATTCATTCGGATCCCATACAATTTCTTTAAAATTAATCACTTTATCATTTATAATCTCCACACCTTCATTCTCTAACAATTGCTGCATCAAACTCGAAGGATTAAAATGATGTTTTCCAGTTAACAAACCATTTCTGTTTACAACACGATGCGCAGGAACATCTTCTCGATTATGTGCATGATTCATTGCATAACCAACCACGCGAGCCGAAAATTTTTCTCCTATATATTTTGCAATCAATCCATAAGTAGAAACACGTCCTTCGGGAATTTGACGAACTATTTCATAAATTTTCTCATAAGTATCAGAAATGATTTTTGTCATAATCTAAACATTTATTGTAAATTTAAAGAAAGTAATAGAATATGAGCCAAAAAGTTCCAATTAAATCTCTTTTAAGCCGACCACGTTTTAAGGTTTTTACGCATTTATCAAAACAAGAATTTATTGATTTAATCAAAAAACACCTTGAAACAAATTCTACTGAATACGGAGGTTATGCCAATCAGGAAGTTGCGATGATTCGTGTCCGCAAAGACAAGGATAAATATTGGCACCCGCAATTACAAATCAGAATTGAAGATGACGATGATCATCCTAACTATTTGGTTGTAAGAGGAATTATTGGTCCGCCTTCTAATGTTTGGACATTTTTCGCATTTTTGTATGGTTTGAGCGGAGCTATTTTTATCACCTTAGGCTCTTATGCGGTTTCCGAATATATTGTACAAGGAAATAGTGTATGGATTTGGAGTATTCCTATTGCATTATTGATTACTTTAGGAACCTATTTAGCGAGTTTATATGGTCATTATTTGGCAAAATATCAGCTAGGAAGATTGTATCATTTCGTGAATGAATTGCTTCGTGATGCAGAGTTTTATCAAAATAGCGACGAAATCAAAGAATAAAAAAAGCGACCTAAATAGGTCGCTTACAAGAAATATGTTGAGATAATATATTAATTAGATTACTTTCACATTAACGGCGTTGATGCCTTTTTTTCCTTGTTCTAAGTCAAAAGATACTTTATCGTTTTGAGCTACTTTGTCTGTTAAACCAGAAACGTGTACGAAGTACTCTTTTCCTGATTCGTCATCTTTAATAAATCCGTATCCTTTTTCTTCATTAAAGAATTTTACAGTTCCTTTATTCATAGTATTTTATTTTCGTTGATAAAGATATAAGATTTATTTACAAAACCAATATTAATTTTTAGTTTTTTTTATAACAATTTTTTTAGCCTATAATTTCATTATAATTTTGCTTCAAATCATAATATTTTGGCAGGAATTTATATTCATATCCCGTTTTGTAAACAAAAATGCAGCTATTGCGACTTTCATTTTTCGACAAATCTTCAACATAAATCAAATTTAATTCAAGCAATTAATAAAGAACTTGAGATCAGAAAAGATGAAATTTCAACACCTTTAGAAACGATTTATTTTGGAGGAGGAACACCTTCTATCCTGTCCGAAATTGAATTAGAAAGTATTTTCGAAACGATTTATAAAAATTATTCAACCAAAAATTTAAAGGAAATTACACTCGAAGCGAATCCTGATGATTTGAATAAAGAAAAACTTAATTTCTTAAAATCAACTCCGATTAATCGTTTTTCGATTGGTGTTCAATCATTTTTTGAAGAAGATTTGAAATTAATGAATCGCGCACATAATGCACAAGAAGCTGAAACTTCGATAAAATTGGCGCAAGATTTTGGTTTCGAAAATATCACTATTGATTTGATTTATGGTTCTACGACCACAACCAACGAAATGTGGAAGCAAAATTTGCAAAAAGCAATTGAGCTGAATGTTCCACATATTTCTTCTTATGCGTTAACAGTCGAAGAAAAAACAATTTTAGATCATCAAATCAAAAAAGGAATCACAAAACCGGTTGATGAAGATCGTCAAAACGAACAATTTCAACTTTTAGTTGACACTTTAACTTCGAATGATTTTATTCAATATGAAATCTCCAATTTCGGAAAAGAAGAGTATTTTTCTTTACACAATTCTAATTATTGGAAAGGAATTCATTATTTAGGAATTGGACCTTCTGCGCATTCTTATAACGGAAAAACTCGTGCTTGGAACATTGCAAATAATTCTAAATACATACAAGCTATCAACGAAAATAATCTACCTCAAGAAATTGAAGTTTTAAATGAAGTAGAAAAATTTAATGAAATGATAATGATAGGATTGAGAACAATTTATGGAATAGATTTAAATCGAATTAATTCAGAATTTTCTCAACCTTTAGTTAATTCTTTTCATCAAGAACTCAATCAATTAATCAACGAAAATTTAGTCGAAAAGAAAGAAAATAAAATTATTTTGAAACCCGAAGCAAAATTTTTCGCAGACGGAATTGCTTCTAGATTATTTTACATCAATTAATTTGTTAAATTTGCGATATGAATGATAACAGACCAATTGGTGTTTTCGACTCTGGAGTTGGTGGTTTGACGTTTGCAAAAGAAATAAAACGTCTGCTACCAAACGAAAGTTTGATCTATTTTGGCGATACTCAAAATTTGCCTTATGGAGAAAAATCGAAAGAAGCGATTACACAATTTTCGGTAGACATTACTAATTTTTTAATAGACAATAATTGTAAAGCGATTTTAGTTGCATGTAATTCTGCAACCGCTAATTCGTTGAAAGAAATTAGAGAAGCTGCAGGAAAAGATGTTCCTGTTATCGATGTTATTTCGCCTGTTGCGGAGAAAGTTTCGTTCGAATTAAGAGAAAAGATAGGTGTTATTGCAACAAAAGCAACTGTAAATTCGGGCGCGTACAAGAAAGCAATTCGTCGTCGAAATAAACATATTACGGTTATTGAAATGGCTACTCCTCTCTTAGTACCTGTTATCGAAGAGGGTTTTACAAATTCTACGATTTCTAAAGCAGTTTTAGAAACGTATTTATTGAACAAAAAATTAGAAGGAATTGATTCGATTATTTTAGGATGTACGCATTATACACATCTGGAAAAAGAAATCAATCAAGTATTTGAAGGAAAAGTTGATATCGTAAATTCACCTTTAATTGTCGTGAATCAAGTAATTTATCAATTGGCAAAAGAAGGAAAATTGGCTGCGAAAGATACTGTTGCAAACTATACATTTTATATTTCTGACAATACAGATAATATTATAAAAGTGGCAAAAAAATTCTTTGGAAAAGATATTCAATTAATTGAGAAAAATTTAGAAACGAAATAGAACCGACCATTATTTGTCGGTTTTTTTATAAAATATTACGAACAAACAATAACAAATCATTACATGGAAAAATCAGCAGAATTAATTGCATTAGAAGAAAAATACGGAGCGCATAACTATCACCCACTTCCAGTTGTATTGGAAAAAGGTGAAGGTGTTTACGTTTGGGATGTTGATGGAAAAAAATATTTCGACTTTTTATCAGCTTATTCAGCTGTTAATCAAGGTCACTGTCATCCTAGAATTATTAAAGCGTTGAAAGATCAAGCCGAAAAATTAACGTTAACTTCTCGTGCTTTTTATAATGCGGAATTAGGAAAATACGAAAAATTTATCACAGAATTATTCGGTTTCGATAAAGTATTGCCAATGAATACGGGTGCAGAAGCTGTAGAAACAGCGCTAAAAATTGCTCGTAAATGGGGTTACGAAAAGAAAGGAATTCCAACTGGTGAAGCGATTATTGTAGTATGTAAAGACAATTTCCATGGTCGTACAACTACTATTATTTCTTTCTCGAATGATGAAGATGCACGTAAAAATTTCAATCCTTACACAAGTGGTTTCGAAGCTGTAGAATACAATGATGTTGAAGCTTTGAAACAAATTTTAGAAGAAAAAGCAGATAAAATTTGTGGATTCTTAGTAGAACCAATTCAAGGAGAAGCTGGTGTTAATGTACCTTCTGAAGGATATTTGAAAGCTTGTGAAGAATTATGTAAACAACATAATGTTTTATTTATCGCGGACGAAATTCAAACAGGAATCGCACGTACAGGAAAAATGTTAGCAATCGATCACGAAAATATTGATGCTGATGTTTTAATCTTAGGTAAAGCCGTTTCAGGTGGAGCTTATCCAGTATCTGCAGTTTTAGCAAATGATGAAATAATGAATGTCATCAAACCAGGACAACACGGTTCTACTTATGGAGGTAATCCATTAGCTGCGGCTGTTGCTACAGAAGCTTTGCAAGTTGTTTTGGACGAAAAATTAGCTGAAAATTCTGAAAAATTAGGACAAATTTTTAGAACAGAAATCACGAAAATGGCTGAAGAATTTCCATTATTCAAATCAGTTCGTGGAAAAGGTTTATTAAATGCAATTTTAATCAACGATACACCAGAATCTGAAACAGCATGGAATTTCTGTGTTGCAATGAAAGACAACGGATTATTAGCCAAACCTACACACGGAAACATCATTCGTTTCGCTCCTCCTTTAGTGATGAACGAAGAACAATTACACGAATGTTTAGCGATTATTCGTAAAACTGCACAAGAGTTTAATAAATAATCAACAATAAAATGATATAGAAAAAACCTGATGAAATTTCATCAGGTTTTTTTATATTCGAAACTTTAATTAACACTATGAATTCTTTTAAAATAAACGTTTCCGAAACGTACAAAAAGGCGCAAAAAAAATCGGCAGTATGGATTGCTCTTTTCTTGATTACTCTCTTCTTTTCTACAATTTTGAGCATCATCATTTTCATAATTTGTGTTTGTGGAGGAATCGCTATCGTCATTGCTAAACCAATGTGGATTACCATTTTTTTAGGTTTGGGACTGTTGGCTTTAGGAGGTTTAATCGTTTACTATAATATTAAATTTATTCTAAATATTTTCAAAAAAACAGCTACAAATGGAATTGAAATTTTTGAAACGGATCAACCAGAATTATTCAAATTAATAAAAGCAACCGCAGATAAAGTTGGCACAAAACATCCCAAAAAAGTATTTATTATTGATGATGTAAATGCATATGTTTCCTACTCGAACAATTTACAAAGTTTAGTTTTTCCAACGAGAAAAAATTTGTCAATTGGTGTTGGTTTGCTTCATGGTATTTCTCAAAATGAGTTAAAAGGAATTATTGCGCACGAATTTGGGCATTTTTCTCAAAAATCAATGACAATTGGTAGTCATGTTGGGAATGCGACCAAAATTATGGAAGATATTTTATACAGTAATCAAACCTTAAAATTTGATGTCGATAATTTAGGTCAAATTAATGGAATTGTTGGTTTTATTTCGATGGGCGCTGTTGCTTACAATAAAATGATTGAATCTATTTTGAAAATAATTCACAAAAAATTAGAATTTAATTATCTAAAATTAAGTCGAGAAATGGAATTTCATGCGGATCAAATTGCAACAAATGTTGTGGGAATTGAGACGATGAGCAAACCATTATTGAGAATAGAATTGTATCAATTTGTTTACCAAGAATTAGCCAATTTTTATACAAGTTTACAAGATGATAAAAAGTTTTCGACTAATATTTATCAAAATATGAATCAATTAGTTGACTTTTATATCGATGATTACGAACTTTCTTTAGAAAATAATTTAGCAATTGTTGGAATTAATGAATTTAATCAAAATCATTCTTTACTACAATTTGAAGATTTATGGTCGACGCATCCAGAAATGGACAAACGTTTAGCAAATATAGCGTCTACAAATCATCATTCTGAGATAGACAAATCTCCAAAAGCCATTACATTACTTCAAAAAAATAATGAATTTGAAGAAGAATTTACATTCAATTTTTTCTTTCAATTAAATTTATATCGTGTCAATGAAATAGACAATTCAGAATTTATTGAAACGTTTAAAAGCATTCATAATAAATACAATTACCCTAAAGTTTACAATCATTTTTTTTCAAATTATGATTTACCTTTTGATCGAATTAAAAAAGCTGATTTAACGGATAAACAACAAAATATTCCTACGAATGAATTGTTTTCGGATGAAAATATTATAGTTGCAAAACAATATTTAGCTTTACAAATTGATTTATTGCAATTAGATTTTTTTTCCAGTCAAAAAAAGCCGCAACCATTCAAATACAACAATGTTGTTTACAATAAAAAACAAGATGTACTGAAAATTAAAGAAGAATTGGAGCAAATAAATAAGGAAAAAGAAGTTGAGTTTTCTGAATATTTAGACAATATCAAAATCTTTTTCAGATCTAATTTAGATGAACAAAAATCTATTTTATTAGAAGATTGTATCAAAGTTGAAGCAGATTTATCAGCGAATATTCAATTGGTAAATGAAATTAGAACTCATATTAATTTTGCAACAAAACCTATTCACGAAAAACTAAGAATTGAGGCTTTAACAGTTCTGAATGATCGAGTAGAACAACTGAAAAAAGTAACAAAAGATATTCTACAAAGTGAAATAGCAAAAGAAAAAATAACAATTCGAGAAATTGAAAATGCGCAATATTTTATAGATGAAGATTGGATTTTCTTTTTTGACTCTACAGGTTATAACAACAATGCTTTTGAGAATTTGATTGAAAATTTATACTTTGTAGATCAAATTTCAAATAATTTATTGTTTCAAAAGAAATCTGCTTTTCTAAAAGAATACGAACCATTGTTAGACTATACATCAAAAACAAAAGCCTCTTAATTAGAGGCTTTTGTTTTATATCTTAAGGTGCTAAACGCTCTTTTTTCCAATCAAAATCGTCTTGTAAAACATAACGAACTCTATCGTGTAAACGACTTGGACGTCCTTGCCAAAACTCTATCTCAGTTGGGCGAATCAAGAAACCTCCCCAATGTGCTGGACGAGGAATTTCTTTTCCTTCGTATTTTTTTTCTAATTCCAATTCCTCTGCCGTCAAATCTTCGTGCTCATCAATCACAGAACTTTGCGCCGAAATCCAAGCACCTAACTGGCTACTTCTTGGACGTGTTTCGAAATATCCATCCGAATTATTATCCGAAGTTTTTTCAGCCACACCTTTTATAATAATCTGTCTTTCTAGAAATGGCCAAAAAAATGACAAACAAACATGCGGATTCTCTAACAAAGCTTTTCCTTTCTGACTATTGTAATTCGTATAAAAAATAAAACCTTCGTCCGTATATCTTTTCAATAAAACAACACGCGTTCTCGGAAATCCATCTTCACCAATCGTTGCAACAGACATCGCATTTGCTTCATCCACTCCATCCGATTCTTCAGCTTGCAGAAACCAATCACGAAATTGTTCGATCGGATTTTCTCTTAACGAATCAAAATTCATCGACTGTTTTTCGTAAACTTTTCTTTTATAACTTAAATCTTGTTTCATTAATGATTATTTTATATTTTTAAACAGCTAATTGTATATTTCGTTAAGATTTACGTAACAAAACCGAAACAAAAATGTCTATCAAAAGTATAAAAAAAGGAGCTATTTTGGTCGCAAAACCAACATTAAGTAACGATATTTTTCAGAGAAGTGTAATTTTAATTACAGAACACTTAGAATCTGGAAGTATTGGTTTTATTCTTAATCATTCTTCTCATATTCCGATTAGTATTTTTGTGTCTGAAATGGAGTCTGCATCTATTGTTTTTGAAGGTGGACCTGTCGATAAAGAAAACATCTATTATATTCACAAACGACCTGATTTAATCAGAAATAGTGAAAAAATTACTGAAAATTTATATTGGTCTGGCGTGTATGAAGATGTGCGTGATGCAGTAAATCAGAATTTGATTAGTCAAGATGAAATCAAGTTTTTTATTGGATATTGTGGTTGGGCACCAAAGCAAATCAAAGATGAATTAAACAATAATTCGTGGGCTGTAACGGATTTGGATTTTGATATTTTTGAGCGTTGGGATGCTGATTTGTGGAAAAAATTGATGAAACAGCTTGGAGGTGAGAACTTAATTTGGCTAAACACCCCCGCTGATCCTTCTATGAATTAATCAATTATAAATACTTAAAAATCGATTTTGTTTTGTCTAAAGTGTATTCTTTTTTACGATTTTTGGTAATTGGTAAAATTCCAATTCCATCAATCAAAATGAAAACTTCTTCTGCCTTCTGAATTTCAAATGGAAAAATTTCGACTTCTTCTACTTTAAATTCTTCGGCTTTATTAATTTTTGTAATGAAATTATTTCTCAAAACACTAGTAATAACACCTTCTTCTTTTTTCGGTGTACGAATCGTTTCTCCATTCACAACAAAAATATTTCCTCGTAAAGAACGCGCCATTTTTTTGTTTGCATTTACCAAAATAATATCAGCATAATCATTCTCTAAACGATAGATTTCTGCAATATTTTCTTCTGGACGATACGTATTCACGAGTGAATAAAATGCAGTATTGATCGCATAATCTTTGTAAACATCAATTTCGTTTTCAGCTTGTAAAAACTCCCAATCATTTTCACTATTTTCAATGGAAATCAAATAATTGATGGATGCTTTTAGATAATCTTCCTCATCATTTCTGAACGCAAAAAATTCTACTTTCCCTGATTTGGTCTGATTTGCTTCTGCTAATAAATTGATTTGTTCTTGAAAAAATTCTGGTGTAAAATCTAACGGAATATTCATGCGGTAAATACGCATAGAAGCCATTAAATTGAAATAATGATCTTCCCAATCAATAATTTCACCATTTACAAATCGCAAAATTTCTTTTACAGCATCACCATTACGAAAAGCTCTGTTCTGAATTCCTATTTCTGCATTTGCTTTTTCGACAATAACGCCACCTAAGTTAATTTTCAAAATAATAGATTTTAAACAGATCCTAAGATTTTTTTTAGATCTTCAATTTGACTTTCCCACAATTGTTTTGATTCTTCTACTTCGTCTTCATCAGCAAAATCTGTAATAACTAATGATACATCGTTCGTTAAATCGTCTTCTACAATTGTTAATTCGAAGAAATATTTTGTATCTTCATCATATTCCCATTGAAAGCGCACGTATCCATCTTGCTTAGATTTCATCAAAAATGCAGATTCTTCGTGTCCATCCCAAATAAAAGTATATTTTTCTCCACGAGAATTTACGTTATCTGCAAACCATTCTGATAAACCAGAAGGGTTTGAAATATAGTTATATAGCAAAGACGGTGAAGACTTGATTGAAAATTCTACTTGATATTTCTTTTTTGGCATAATTCTATTTTATTGAAGTCGCAAGATATAAAATGAATTGTATCTACCAAAGAAAATCAAAATAAGTTTTGTTATAAAATCAAAAAAAAATTACCTTTGCAAAAATTAAAATTTAGGCGAGGTAGCTCAGATGGTTAGAGCGCAGGATTCATAACCCTGAGGTCGGCAGTTCGATTCTGCTCTTCGCTACAAATAAAAAGCCCAAACAGACAATCTGTTTGGGCTTTTACTTAACTACTAAAACCTATACTAATCTAAATAACCTACTACTTGATAAGCTCTTGTTCCTCTATTGTAAATTTTTTGGTACAAAACACCTCCAAATTCATACAGATATTCTCCTCCATAATCTACTCTTTCATATCCTGCTGGTAACGCATATACGATAGCACCTAGTGGAGCTTGAACTACTTCATAATAATTTCTATTAGGGCTGTAATAAACTCCTTCGTAGAAATAATATGGATTTCTATTACCAATATTAATTGTTACATAACCTACTGGTAAAATATTAATTCTAAATCCTACGTATGGCATATATCTCACATATCCATTGTTATAAGGACGATAGTAAATACCGTTGTTTCCGTAGAAATTATAACTGTTGTACGAATACTTGTTATAGTTTCTTACATTCACATTAGAAACTGGTCGGTTTCCTCTGTTGTATGAACTAGAATTTATACGAACTGGATTGTTGTAGAAATCTCTGTTTTTTAAACTCTCAGATCTGTTGCCTTGATTTCCTTGGCTATTTTCTCTGTTATTTCTACTATTATTCCAATCTTTGTTAGAACTTGGTCTACTACTTACAATCGCTGTATTGTTTCTATCTATACGTGTACTCGTTTCACGTTCTGTTCTATTTGTAGAGTTTTTCCAAGATTCATTCGTAGAATTACCGCGATCTATTCTTTCTGTTCTATTTCCTTCAATACGACTAGTTCTATTTTCTGTTCTAGCCATTTCAGAGCGTCCATTTCCTTGACTTCTTGAAGTTGCTTCTCTCACCACCTCTTTGACCTCTATCTTGAGCATTTACACCAACAGCTAACATGGCTGTAAAAGCTACTCCTAAAAGTGTAAATCTAATTTTTTTCATCATCCAACTTTTTAATAAATTAAGACATCTCTCCTAATACTATTTCCGTGCCATAATTATAAATTTTAAGCATACAAAATCAATAAATCATCAAAATAATTTATAAGCCATTCAAATTCAATGAATTGCATTAACAATTTTGTTTGACAATTTTGTTAAATATTTTTATTCCTGACATCGTTTGTATTGATTTCTGAATTGATTACTTTTGTTTTTAAGAAATTATATAAAATGATTGACGTTAAAAATGCTTACATCGCCTTTATTAGTTTACAAAAAGTTGGACATAAAGTTCGAGAAGAAGCTAACATTTTTGCCGATAAAACACTAGAATACGATGAATCTAAGGAAGAACAATTGGTTCCTTTCTTATTAAGTCCGTTCAAAAAAACACTCGAAATTAATCGTTTCACGCATTATACAGAAAAATTAGAATTTAATGTTTTGTACAATCAATGCAAGCAAATGTTTGATGAAGAAATAGATTTTATCGATTTTTCGCAAGAAGTTTTAAGTCATTTATACGAGAAATCATTACATCCGCAGATCAAAAGTGGTGAAGTTTTTATTGCCCTTTTCGAAAATATGATGTTCGACGGAATTCCTTGCCGTGGAATTGGAATTTATAAATTAGAGAATAAGAAGAAATTCTTGCGTTTTGACGAATCACGTGGTTTAGATTACAACATTTGGAAAGGTTATAAGCTAGAAGGAATCGACAAAGCCTGTCTTATTCTTGATGCTTATCGCGACGAAGGTTTCCGCGTCTACTCTATCGATGATAAAAATGTGGAGTCAGAATATTGGAAGAAAAATTTCTTGGAAATTGATTTGATTAAGGATAACAATTACCATACGAAGAAATATATGGAGTTGATTACAGATTTCTCGAATGATTTTCTTTTGGATAAAACAGACAAAAAACAACAAGCAGAATTTATCTCAAATTCGATAAATGTGTTGAATTCGAATGAAGTTGTAACGAATGAAATTTTTGAAGATCAAGTTTTGAAACCTTTCGAAATTATTGATGAATTCAAAGAATATAAGAAAGATTATAGCGAAAATAATCGTGTTGAATTTGTGGAAGCTTTCGAAGTTTCAGTTCCAACTTTGATGAAAGAATCTAAGAAAATTAAAAGTGAAATTAAATTAGATACAAAGATTAACATCAAATTAGATTTGACAAATCCTGATGCAGCCGAAGAATATTTGGAGCGTGGTTTTGACGAAGAAAAGAAAATGTATTATTATAAAGTCTACTTTAACTCAGAACAATAATAGTTAAATAACAATTACAAGCTCCAAAATTTTGGAGCTTTTTTATTTGATATACTTCTCAAAATCAGATTTATATTTCTCTGATAAATTAAATTCTTTCTTTCCTATTATTAAATTATTTTTCCCAAAAGAAGTCACTTTATTAAAATTGATAATATGCGAACGATTAATCTGAATAAAATTATCAGGTAAATTTTCCTTCATTTTTTTCAATGTCATCAACGGAATATACGGTAACTCCTTTTCCTCAGAATATATTTTCAAATAATCCTTCATACTTTCGATATACAAAATAGACGAAAGCTTTATTTTTACTTGCTTTGCATCAATTTTAATGAAAATATCGTCGTTTTGTTTCAATAAATTTTCAAGATTTTTTTGATGTTTTATTTTAGAAATTGTTCGTTCAAAATCTTCAAAACTATAAGGTTTAAGCAAAAAATCTGTTGCCGAAACTTTAAAACCTTCTATCGCATAATTGCTATAAGCAGACACAAAAACAATTGACGCTTTTACATCATTTTCTGACAACGATTTTACAAAATCAATTCCATTTAACTCGGGCATTTCAATATCCAAAAAAATACAATCAACTTGATTTTTAAGTAGAAATAATTGGGCAGATTGAGAAGAATTAAAACTCGCAACCAACTCTAAATCATCAGAATGACGAATAAAATTCTCTAACAATTTCAACGCTAAAGGCTCATCATCAATCGCAATACAGGTTAATTTCATTTCAACTTAATTTTTAGTAAACATTTGTAAACGTTTGATTCTATCTTTGCAACATATTCATAATTTGACGAATACATAATTTCTAAACGTTTTAGCGTATTTTGAATTCCAATATTTTTAGAACGATTAACTCGTTTATTATCAAAGATTTCATTTGTTGTTTCTAAAATTAATAATCCATTTTCAACATTAATCTTCAAACAAATTCCACAATCTTTCGTCGTCGAAATTCCATATTGAAAAGCATTTTCTATAAACGTCAACAATATCATTGGCGCAATTTCTAACTCATTTTCATAAGTAGAAATCTCAACTTTTAACGTTACATTTTCTGGAATCCGAAAACGCATCAAATCAATATAATTTTCGATAAAACTAATTTCATCTTTCAGTAAAACTTTATCATTTTGCTCTTCATTCAACACAAAACGCATCATTTTAGCCATTTTCTGAATTGCAATTCTCGACTTCTCAACTTCAAAATAAGTTAACGAATGAATCGTATTTAATGTATTGAAAAAGAAATGCGGATTAATTTGCGCTTTCAAAACACTTAATTCAGCTTTGGTTTTTTCTTCTTTCAACAAAAATTTTTTCTTTTCTTCTTTGTTCCAATTTTTAATCAAATGAGATGAAATTCCAATCGCGAAAATTAGTAAAGCAAAAATTGAAATATAAATCGAAATGAAAAATGAATTTTGCTTCGCATTTGTTGGCTGATTTGGATGTAATATTTGATGAAGTTTTTGATTTAATTGCAACATTTCTTCTACTTGATTCATCACAAGAATCAGAAAAATGGTCAAAATTATTAACGTTAAAATATACAAAACGCCATTTTTTCTCCAACTAATTTTTGGCAATAAAAAACCTACATTCAAATAATACAATATCATTAAAAAGACAAGTAAAATTGCATGATAAACGTAGTGTTCTAGTGGTAAATTGATGCGATAGGTAAGCGGAAAAATGATGAAAAAGATAAATGCAATTCCGATCCATCCCAATAAATGGAAAATAAGTGGATATTTTTTCACGAAATCTTGCATCTTCAAAACTTTTAGCGAAGTAACGAAAAAGCTTTTGGAAAGTGAACTAATTTGGTCGTGAAAAATTTGTAGTTCGTCTAAAAAAATTGTTCAATTCCGCTGTGACAAATACTTTTGAATAAAAATTATTTCATGATGTCAATTAGTCAAATCGTCGTTTACGGCATGTTAATTTTATCAATATTTGCTCCTTTTATTGCTTTGTATGCGGTAAAATTAGTAAAACAAGGAAAATATGAGCAACATATAAAAGTTCAAAAAAACTTATTTTATGCTTGTGTTACAGGCGTTATTTTATTGGAATTAACGATTCGTTTTTCTGGAGGTTCTGGTAGTTTGGTAAAAGTGAGTCCATATTTAGCAACAACGTTTTTTCATACCACACTTTGGGCACATATTATTGGAGCTGTTTTAACGTATATTGTTTGGGCTTTTACAATTTTCAAATCGAAAAATCAAAATAAGAAAAAACAATTACCTGGAAGATTTTCAACGAGTCATCGTAAGTTGGGTTATGTTGTAATTATCGGACTTTTTTATACAGGAATTACAGCTTTGATGGTTTGCTCAATGGCTTTTTTCTTGTAATTAATTCAATTTCAAAATACATTGATAATTCAAAATCTCAAAACCATTTTTCAGCCAAAAACCTTTTGCAAATTGATTTTCAGCTGTAAATTCTAATTCAATATATGCTTGGTCGTTCAAGAAATTTATCGCTTCTTTAACCAATTTAGAAGCGATGTTTTGATTGCGATAATTTGCATCAACATACAACGAATCTATTCTTCCTTTTGATTTAATCACAAAATATTTCGGACGAAGATGTTTCGAACAAATAATATATCCCGTCAACTGATTTTCTATTTCGGCTACAAATATTTTTATATTCTGTTGATGTAAAATTCCCTTGAAAAAATCATCAATATCATGTTTGTAGGTCAAATCTATTTGATACAATGCATTAAACTCTTGATGATGTTGTAACAATTTTATCATCATTCTTTTCAGTTCAGGAATATCATTTTCTACGGCAATTCTTATCATATCTAAAAATAAAAAAATCCAGTTAAAAAACTCTAACTGGATTTACTAAAAACTATTGTTTATCTAGTTTTATTTTGTCTTGACCTTGTTGCAATTGATACAACTCTATAATATCCTCAATTGGATAATTAAACCAATCAACTTGTTTTTTGATTTTCGAATTTTGATCTAAATACAAATATGTCGTGAATTTCATCGCTGGAAACTTCATTCCATTATAGGTATAAGGCGAAAATTCTCCGTTTGCAATAATCATCGAATCGTTAGAAAATAATTCATTTACTTTCAATAATTTATTATTTTCATATTGCATCGTTTGATCACTCCAACGAATAATATCATTCAATAAATAACGCGGATCTACCGTAGAACCTCCCGAATATTGTGCTACATTTTCATATACCAAACTATCATTGTAAAAAGACAACATTTTCTTGTAATCTTTTCGAGATGAATAATTTTCGAAAAAACGTTTTCCTAATTCATCATTTTTACTGGCTGAAGAAGAATTACAACTTACTAAAAAAGTAATTGCAATAAGACTTAAAATCCATGTAAATTTTATTTTCATTTGTCTGAAATTCTTGTTAAATAATTTTCACCATTATCATCAGCCATTCCATCTTCATTGAGAATCATAATCTCCGAATTGTCCGACCAACGTAAAAATTGAAAAGGTAATTTTTTCTTTTTTGAATCAATCTCCATCAACGATCCATCATCTTTTTTGAATAATTCTCCGTTATAAGATTGACCTTTGTATTCAGCAGTAAATTTATCATCTGCTAATTTCAAAACAATTTTATCCCCAAAATATTTTCCTTCAAAAACACCCTTATAAACAAGCGTTTCATTTGTAAAAACAGAATTTTTTTCTAAAGACAATACATCTTCATGCGATAAGCTATCTGAACTTTTATCCACTTCTACATTGTCCTTTTTACAAGAAAATAAAAAGAGTTGACTGATAAATAGCAAAAAGAAAATCTTTTTCATCTGAGATGAATTATTTTTTCACGAATTGTTCAACATCTTTTCTCGAAATTGGATCATCACCCAAAATCAATAAACGTTCAACAACATTTCTTAACTCACGAATATTTCCTGACCAATCTAATTCTTTCAAAGCATCATACGCTGAATTATCAAAAGATTTTTGACTTGTTGTATCAGTAATAAAATGTTCAACCAAAGCAGGAATATCATCCTTACGATCATTAAGTGCTGGAACATTAATAATAATTACCGCTAAACGATGGTATAAATCCTCGCGAAAACGACCTTCCTCAATCTCTTTTCGTAAGTCTTTATTTGTTGCAGCAATTACACGAACATTTACATTAATCTCTTTCTCAGAACCAACTGGCGAAACTTTTCCTTCTTGTAGCGCACGCAAAACTTTTGCTTGAGCAGAAAGACTCATATCCCCTATTTCATCTAAGAAAATTGTTCCTTCATTTGCTAATTCAAACTTACCTTGTTTGTCTTTCACAGCTCCGGTAAACGACCCTTTCACGTGACCAAATAATTCACTTTCAATTAATTCCGCTGGAATTGCAGCACAATTTACTTCAACTAAAGGTTTTACATTACGATTACTTTTTTCGTGTAAATGATGTGCAACCAACTCTTTTCCTGTTCCATTTGGACCAAGAATCAATACACGAGCATCTGTAGCAGCCACTTTATCTATAATTTGTTTCACTTCTGCAATTGCAGGAGCATCACCAATCATTTCATATTTTTTAGCAACTTTTTTCTTTAATGCTTTGTTTTCTTTCTTCAATTCTTTGTTCGAAGATAGCAACGATTTACGGTCTAAAGCATTACGAACAGTCGTCAATAATTTATTAAGATCTGGTGGTTTTGAGATAAAATCGTACGCACCTTTTTTGATCGCATCAACAGCCAAATCAACATCTCCGTGCCCCGTAATCATCACCATTGTTAGGTCTGGATTATATTCCATCGCTTCCGATAAAACCTCCATTCCATCTTTCAATGGCATTTTTATATCACTTATAATTAAGTCGTATTCTTTTTCTTTTATTTTTTCAAGCCCAACAGCTCCGTTTTCAGCTTCATCCACATTCCATTTTGGATTTTCGTCCATTAAAATGCTTTTCAAAACGTTGCGGATTGCCTGTTCATCTTCGATTAATAAGATATTTGACATCGTTTAGATCGTTTATTTTTATAAATTAAAATAGACTCAAAGATAATTGAAATAATTATTTTTAAGTCTACTTTTTAAATAGATTTTAATACTTTTTTTAAGATGTTTTCACTTTTCGAGCATTTTCTAAACCTAATTCTTTTATCGAAACTTCTCTCATTTCAATTTTTCGAATTTTTCCTGAAATTGTCATTGGAAATTCTTGTACAAATTTCCAATATTTAGGGCGTTTGAAATGAGCGATGGATAAACAATAAGCCTTCAATTCGTCTTCGGTTATAGTAATACCATCTTTCACTTTCACCCAAGCCATTACCTCTTCTCCGTATTTGATACTTGGAACGCCAATAATTTGAACATCCGAAATTGATTCATGTTCGTACAAAAAATCCTCAATCTCTTTTGGTGAAATATTTTCTCCTCCTCTAATGATAATATCTTTAATGCGTCCCGTAATGTTAATGTATCCATCTACATCCATTGTCGCTAAATCACCGGTATGCAACCAATTATTTTCGTCAATAACTTGCGCAGTTGCTTCTGGATTGTTCCAATATTTTTGCATTACAGAATAACCTCTTGTACAAAATTCACCAGCAATTCCGCGAGGTAAAATATCTCCTGTTTGTGGATCTATAATTTTAATTTCTAAATGATCTTGAACCGTTCCAACCGTCGAAACTTGCTTTTCTAAAGGCGTTCCGATAATGGTTTGTGTCGAAACTGGCGAAGTTTCTGTCATTCCATAACAAATCGAAACTTCTTTCATATTCATTTTAGCTTGCACTTTCTTCATAATTTCAATCGGACAAGGCGAACCAGCCATTACACCTGTTCTCAAAGATGTTAAATCGAAACGATCAAAATTTGGTAATTCTAATTCCGCAATAAACATAGTCGGAACTCCGTAAAGTGATGTACATTTTTCGATTTCGACTGCATTTAATGTTTTTGCTGGATCAAAACTATCCGAAGGAATCACCATACAAGCACCATGCGAAGTACAAGCCATATTGCCGATTACCATTCCAAAACAATGATAAAATGGAACAGGAATACAAACACGATCACGATGCGTATAATTTAATCGAACACCAATAAAAAAACCATTGTTCAATAAATTATGATGCGTTAAAGTTACTCCTTTTGGAAAGCCTGTTGTTCCAGATGTATATTGAATATTTACAGCATCATCAAACTGAACAGATTGCTCTATTTGATGCACTTCTGAAGTCGAAATTTCTTCTCCTTTAATCAAAAAATCATCCCAATTTTCTTCAAAAATGATGATATGTTTTAGTGATTTCGCATTGTCTTTTACATTGTTCAACATCACTTTATATTCACTTGTTTTAAAACTTAAAGCAGCGAAAACAGCCGAAATTTCTGCTTGATTTAATACAAACTCGAGTTCATTTTCGCGATAAGCAGGGTTCAAATTAACCAAAATCATTCCCACACGAGCCGTTGCATATTGTAATAACGTCCATTCTGCACGATTTGGCGCCCAAATACCTACGCGATCACCTTTTTGCAAACCAATAGCAATCAATGATTTTGCAATTTGTTCAGTTTGTGAATAAAACTCTGTGTACGTCGCTCTATAATTTTGATCAACGCAAACCAAAGCCTCTTGCTGCGGATATTTTGCAACTGTATTTCGTAAATTTTCGCCAATCGTTTCTCCTAAAAGAGGATATTGTGACGCCCCACTTGAGTATGATAAGTTAGAAATCATGTGCTTATATTCTATGTTTTTAAAATTACTTTCCAACTCAAACTTAGCAACGATTTTCAGGAAAATAAATTTATCAGATAAAAGATTCTAAATTTCTAAAAGAATCGTATTTTTTTATTAAAATCGGAAATATATTCAAAAAAATGAAGGTTTATTTTTAACAAATACTTAAAATAACTCCATCAAATTATCCTTAAATTGTAAAAAATTACTGAATAATGAATACAATAAACCACGACAATTATACTTCTATTTACGATGGAATAGAAGTTGTAGATGCTTTACAGACGCGTATTGCTGATATCAAGAAAACATTAATAATTGTAACAGAATTAGATAAATGGGATTATGCGTACGCAGATGGAAAATGGACTATCAAAGAAATGATACAACATTGTATAGATTGTGAACGTATTTTTTCTTATCGTGCGCAACATATTGCGAGAGAAGATTCGCAAACGTTGAATTTCTTTGATGAAAATGCCTATGTGTTGACTTCGAACGCAAATGAAAGAAAGCCTGAAGAGTTGATAAAAGAATGGACAAATTTGATGAAAGCAACTTACTTTCAGTTTGAATCTTTTAATGATGAAACATTAAACAAAATAGGAAAAGTTGGTGATCGAGAGTTTTCTGTTGAGAAAATTGGTTATGTAATGGCTGGTCATTCTATCCATCATATGAATGTGATTAATGAACGATATTTATAAAAAAATCAGCTTCTAAAAAGCTGACTTTTTTATTTCGGCATCACATTATAAGTTGGATCTTCTTCGATATTTACCTCAATAACGCTTTTTGCATTTTCTAATAATCGAATAGAATCTTTACTCAAATGTTGCAAAATTACAATTTTATCTTGTTGTGCATATTTAGATGTAATAATATTTAAAGCTTCGATTGCACTCATATCAACTATTCTACTCTCTTTCAAATCTATAACAATTATTCTTGGATCAGAATTAATTTCAAATTTCTCTAAAAAAGTAGAAGTCGAACCAAAGAAAAGTGGTCCATAAATCTCATATATTTTTCGTCCATTTTCATCAACAAATTTACGTGCTCGAATACGTTTAGCATTATCCCAAGCAAAAACCAAAGCCGAAACAATAACACCTACAAAAACAGCCAAAGCAAGGTTATGTAACACAATCGTGATAATCGCCACCAAAATACTTACAAACACATCCGATTTTGGCATTTTTGTTATTAATTTAAAAAATCCCCATTTAAAAGTTGAAATCGCAACCATCATCATTACACCAACAAGTGCTGCCATTGGAATTTTCTCAATCACTGGAGCACCAATTAGAATAATAATCAAGATTGTAATTGCACCAATTGCTGGTCCTAATCTCGAACGAGAACCTGCATCTAAATTAACAAATGTCTGAGCAATCATTGCACAACCTCCCATTCCACCGAAAAAACCATTTGTAATATTTGCAGCACCTTGCGCCAAACATTCTTTATTCGACGAACCTTTCGTTTCAGTCACCTCATCCACCAAAGTAAGCGTTAGCAAAGTTTCAATTAACCCAACCGAACCCATAATAATCGAATAAGGCAAAATAATTTTCAAGGTTTCTAACGTAAACGGAACACTCGGAATATGAAAACTTGGCAGTTCTCCTTTGATACTCGCAATATCACCAACAGTCTTTGTATCAATATGAAATCCGATTACCAATAGAAAAGTCACAAGAATTGCAACCAAAGAAGCTGGAATAATTTTCGTTAATTTCGGAAAGAAATAAACTATCAGAACTGTAATTAGCGTCAATCCAGCCATCGTATAAAAAGGTGTACCACTCAACCAACTCGTTATTCCATTCGTAGTTGATTTGAATTGTTCTATTTGTGACATAAAAATAACAACCGCCAAACCATTTAGAAAGCCATACATAACAGGTTGAGGAATTAAACGAACAAATCTTCCTAATTTGAAAACACCAACTACTATCTGGAAAACTCCTGCTAAAGCAACCGCAGCAAAAATATATTGCTCACCATACGTAGCATTCAACGCGATTAAAGTGATAACGGTAGCACCTGCTCCACCCGCAACCATCGCTGGTCTTCCTCCAAAAACCGCCGTTACAATTCCCATGATAAATGCACCATATAAACCTATTAAAGGTGATAAACCAGCTAAAATTGCAAACGAAAGCGATTCAGGAATCATTGTCATAGCAACAGTTAAGCCGGCTAATATTTCGTTTTTATAATTTATTTTTTGATTGAATTTTAAATATTCAGCAATCGACATCAGAAGTTTTATTTCATGCAAAAGTAACAATTACTACGCATCTAAAATTAGTAAAAAGCTAGATTAAATATCAAATTACATACTAATCATTGAAGTAATTTTATAATTGTTAAATATTTCTTAATAAATATTTAACAATTAAGATATATAGCAAGTGTATTTTTGACGAAATTTAATTTCTAATGAAACATCTTTTAAAACTCTCCTTATTCATTCTAGGTCCATTCGTTTTGGCTCAAAGCGGCGTTATCTCAGGAAAAGTTATAGATTCTAACGATCAATTTTCGTTACCAGGAGCTACAATTCGCATCGAGAATTCCAATAAATATACTGTATCTGACCAAAATGGTAATTATCAATTTCTAAATCTTACGCCTGGTATTTATACCATTTATATTGATTATTTGGGATACGAAACCATTTCAAAACAAATAGAAGTTACCGAAAATAAAACAGCCGTTATTGATTTTTCTCTAAACGCAGGTTACAATGAACTAAATGAAGTTGTTATAGTTGGAGATTATTTAAAAGGGCAAGCAAAAGCATTGAATCAACAAAAAAATAACGGAAATATTACCAATATTATTTCTTCAGATCAAGTTGGTCGTTTTCCAGATTCTAACATCGGAGATGCGTTAAAACGTGTGACTGGAGTTACAATGCAAAACGATCAAGGTGAAGCCAGAAACATTATCATTAGAGGTTTATCGCCTGAATTAAATTCGGTCATGTTAAATGGAGATCGTATTCCATCTGCCGAAGGTGATAACCGAAATGTACAAATGGATTTAATTCCTGCGGAAATGATTTCATCTATAGAAGTGAACAAAACTTTGACACCAGATATGGATGCAGACGCAATTGGTGGAGCTGTAAATCTGATTACACGTGCTGTTCCAAACAAAGAACGTATTTCTATAACAGCTTCTGGTGGTTATGCGCCAATTCGCGAAAAAGGTTTGTACAATTCGGCTTTTTTATATGGAAATAGATTCTTCAACAAGAAATTAGGTGTAGTTGTTTCAGGAAGTTATCAGGTTCAAAATTTTGGTTCAGATAATATCGAAGCTGTTTGGGACAAAGATGAAAATAAAACCTATTTGTCACAATTTCAGATTCGTAAATATGACATTCAACGTGTAAGAAGAAGTGCATCTTTTTCAGCAGATTATCAGTTTAATGAAAACAATAGAATTGACCTTTCTGCTATTTACAATTGGCGTGACGACCGAGAAAACCGTTATAGAGTAACTTATCGCGATTTAGAATTTGATGAAAAAACAGGAACTTACAAAGGAAATATACGCCGCCAAACAAAAGGTGGAATTGATAATAACCGCAATAAAAATGCGCGTTTAGAAGATCAACGTGTTTACAATGTTTCGTTGCGAGGAGAGCATTTGTTATCACCAAAAATCGATATGGATTGGGCTATTTCTTACTCAAAAGCGAGCGAAGATAGACCAAATGAGCGCTACATTGATTATCGTGTAAAAGGTGTTACGTTTAATGAAGATTTATCTGATGCAAAATATCCAAATGTAACGACAACTTCTGCAGAAGATTTGACAAAATTCAAAGTTGGTTCGTTATCAGAACAGCACGATTATACAGATGAAACAGAATTTGGTGCAAAGCTTAATTTCAGAGTTCCCTTAAGTGTTATTCCAAATCAAAAAGGACGTTTACGTTTTGGTGGTCGCCTTCGTTTGAAAGACAAAGAGCGCGAAAATATTTTCTATTCGTACGAAAGCATAGATGGAATGGGAAATTTGAGTACTCAAAATCCTGTAAATTGGTCAAGCAATCGTTTCAATGCTGGCAAAAAATATCAAGCAGGATATTTTTATTCGAATCATCAATTAGGAAATTTAGATTTAAACAATACAAATCTTTTCGAATCCAACTTGGAACCTTCTGAATACCTTGCTTCAAACTACAAAGCGAAAGAATACATTTCGGCTGGATATATTCGTTGGGATCAAGATTTATCATCTAAAACATCTTTAATAGTTGGTGTTCGTATCGAAAATACTTCTATAGATTATACTGGGAATTATGTGCAAGATGAGGAAGATTTGATTGGAGAAATCAAACACAAAAACGATTATACAAACGTTTTACCAAGTCTTTCTTTGAAACATAAATTTACAAATGATTTTATTTTGAGAGCGGCTTTCACAACAAGTATTGCACGACCGAATTATTACAGTTTAGCACCTTTTGTAAGTGTTTTGAAAGAAGATACAGAGCTTTTTGCAGGTAATCCAAATCTGAAAGCGACCTACGCCATGAATTATGATTTGATGGCTGAAAATTATTTCGAGAATATCGGAATTGTTTCGGGAGGATTCTTTTATAAAAAGTTAAACGATTTTATCTATACGTACAAAAACAATTCATTAACAACAAATGATTTCCAAACGCTTTTTCCTGACATTGCAAACCCAGTTCCTGCTGGAGAAAACTGGAAAATGACACAAGCTAGAAATGGAGATCACGTGAATGTTTTCGGATTTGAGGTAGCATTTCAGCGTCAATTAGATTTTATTCCAGGTGAATTTTTCAAACATTTGGGAATTTATCTTAATTATACATACACCGATTCGAAAGCGAAAGGAATTACCAATGAAGATGGTGATTTGAGAGAAGATCTTGATTTACCAAAAACAGCTCCGCATATGTTTAATGGTTCGTTAGCATTTGAGAACAAAAAGTTTTCTGCACGTGTTTCGGTTAATTATACAGCCGCTTATTTAGACGAAATTGGAGGAAATGCTTTCGAGGATAGTTACTATGACAAACAATTATTTTTGGATGCAAATGCGTCGTATAAATTCTCGAATCAATTGCGAATTTTTGCAGAAGCAAACAATTTAACAAATCAACCATTACGTTACTACCAAGGAGTTTCGAATCAAACAATGCAACTCGAATATTATCAACCACGTTTTACTTTAGGTCTAAAATTTGATTTCTAAACAATTATGAAAAAAATAATCATCACATTATCACTCTTCACAATTTTATTTTCTTGTGAATCCTCTAAACTGGCTCCAGTTCCTACAAATGCGGTAAAACCAACTGTTACTACAGAGCAAACACAAAATGATACTGATGATCCTGCGATTTGGATCAATTATCAGAATCCTGAAAAATCTTTAATTATTGGAACAGACAAACAAGAAGAAACAGGCGGTTTATATGCCTATGATTTGGATGGTAAAATCGTGAACCAAATCGTTCCGCTTAATCGTCCAAATAATGTGGATGTTATGTACGGTTTTCCTCTGAATGGAAAAAACGTAGACATTGCAGTACTTACCGAACGTGCAAACAATAAAATTAGAATTGTTTCGCTTCCAGATTTTAAATTGATTGACGATGGCGGAATCGAAGTTTTCAAAGACGAAACATTACGCGACCCAATGGGAATTGCGCTATACAAAAGCAAAAACAACAAGTTTTATGCAATCGTTGGTCGTAAAGATGGTGTAAGTGGCGAATATCTACATCAATATGCATTAGAAAACAAGAATGGAAAAATAGAAGCTACTTTGGTGCGTAAATTTGGAAATTATTCGGGTAATAAAGAGATTGAAGCCATTGCTGTTGATGAAGAATTAGGCTTTATTTATTACGCTGACGAAACAGCAGGAATTAGAAAATATTATGCTGATCCAGAAAAAGGAAACGAAGAAATTGCATTCTTTGGGCAAAAAGATTTTAAACGCGACCACGAAGGAATTGCAATTTATAAAACCAATGCAACAGACGGCTATATCCTAATTTCAGACCAACAAGCAAATTATTTTAATGTATACAAACGACAAGGTGAAGCTTCAAATCCAAATGAACACAAATTAATTGCTAAAATCCCAGTTTCTACTATCGAATGTGACGGAGCTGATGCGATAAACTTCAATTTTGGAACTAAATTCCCAAAAGGTTTCTTTGTTGCCATGAGCAATGGAAAAACATTCCAAATCTATGATTGGCAAATCATTCAAAACGAAATTGATAAACAAGCCAAATAATTATACATTCACACATAAAAAATCCGAGCTCATAGCTCGGATTTTTTGGTTTTATGTAATCACTGGATATCCTAACGAAAGT
>NZ_DLJR01000034.1:0-14869 GCF_002484365.1 Empedobacter sp. UBA7611 | reverse complement strand
AAGTAATCATCAATTTGATTTCTTAAACACAAAAGAAATCTTTGATAAAGTTGTCGATTTTTCAGATGACGGCGTTACAGTTGTCTCCTTTTACGTGCCTGTAATGCACTGTACTTCGTGTGTTTGGTTGTTAGAAAGTTTGGATACGATTAATCCAAATATTATATCTTCTAATGTCAATTTTACGCAAAAAACTGTTCAGATTACGTATCGTGATGCGGATTTGAAATTGGGTGATTTAGCAAGATTTATTACAAATTTAGGCTACAAACCTTCGATTAATCTAAAAACATTAGACAAAAAGAAAAAAAGCAAAGTTGATCGTTCTTTGGTGAGCAAATTGGTAATTGCAGGATTCTGTTTTGGGAATATTATGCTTTTATCTTTTCCAGAATATGTCGAAGTTTTTGGTAATGTAAAAGAACAATGGTTAGATCAAAACAAAGGATATTTCCGTTGGACAATGTTCGCGTTATCATTGCCTGTTTTCTTTTATTCATCTACCGATTATTTTGTTTCGGCTTGGCAAGGTCTGAAAAATAAATATATCAATATCGATGTGCCAATTGCGTTAGGAATCATCGTGATTATGTTCAAATCGACTTATGATATCATTTTTGATATTTCGCCAGGTTACTTTGATACATTAGCAATGCTTCTATTTTTGATGTTGACAGGGAAATGGTTTCAGCAACAAACAATGCAAGCATTGGCATTTGATCGAGATTACAAATCGTTTTATCCAATTGCAGTTGCGAAATTAGAAAATGGTTATGAACAACCAATTTTGTTGGCTGATTTGAAAAAAGGTGATCGAATTTTAATTAGAAATGAAGAAATTATTCCAGCCGATGCTATTTTGATGAAAGGTGAAGCGATGATTGATAACTCGTTTGTGACGGGAGAATCTCGTTTGATTCAGAAAAAAGCTGGAGATAAAATATTTGCTGGAGGAAAACAATCTGGTCATGCAATTGAGTTGGAAATTATTTCGGATGTTAATCAAAGTTATTTAACCCAATTATGGAACAATGATGCTTTCCAGAAAGAAGAATCTGAGTTGAATGCTTTGACGAATAAAATCAGTCATTATTTCACATTAATCATCCTTATTATTACAGCAATTTCTGCTGTTTATTGGTATTTCCACGATTCTTCAAAAATATTAGAAGTTGTTACATCAATCTTAATTATTGCTTGCCCTTGTGCGTTAGGTTTATCGTCTCCGTTTATTTTGGGACACATGATGCGTATTTTCGGGAATAAGAAATTCTATGTAAAAAATACATCAACAGTCGAAAGAATGGAAAAAATTACAGATGTAGTTTTTGATAAAACGGGTACAATTACGGAAAGTGATGAAGCGAAAGTGCAATACGAGGGGAAAGAACTTTCTGAGTATCAAAAGCAATTGGTGAAAGCATTGATTAGAAACTCTAATCACCCTTTAAGCCGTACATTATATAAGAAATTGACGGTTGATGATCATTTGCCGATTTCTAATTACGAAGAAATTGTAGGAAAAGGCCAGCAAGCTAATGTAGATGGACATCAAATAAAAGTTGGTTCGAGAAGTTTTACGAATGCTATTTTTAATGAAAATACTTTAAATCAATCTCAAGTATTTATATCAATTAATGAAGAAGTTTTTGGTAAATTTGTTTACACCAATCGATATAGAAAAGGTTTAGATCGTTTATTGAAAGAATTGGATGCTTATCAGTTACACGTTTTGTCTGGGGATAATGATTCTGAAAAAGAATATTTAGAAACAATTTTTCCAACCAATGCAAAATTGATTTTTAATCAATCACCAACTGATAAGTTAGAATATATCAAACAACTGGAACAAGATGAGAAGAAAGTGATGATGCTTGGAGATGGATTGAATGACGCTGGAGCTTTGAAGCAAAGTACAGTTGGGATTTCTATTTCTGAGGATATTAACAGTTTTTCGCCTTCGTGTGATGGAATTTTGGATGCAAAAAGTTTTTCAGCAATTCCAAATTTCTTAAAGTTATCGAAGACCACGATGAAATTTGTAAAAATTGCTTTTTTTATCAGTTTCTTGTATAATATTGTTGGACTTAGTTTCGCTGTTTCTGGTTATTTACAGCCAGTTGTAGCGGCTATATTAATGCCAATAAGTTCTATTTCAGTGTTAATTTTTGCAACGGCAAGTACGCGAATTGTAGATAAATTAACAAAATGGAATTTAGATTGATTTTAAATTAGACTTATACATACTGCTCTGACCAAAATCATTGTGATAAGAACTTAGGGCTTTGTAATTTTGTGGAGCTATGGGGATATTATTATTAATGATATTAGTTAGTGTCTCTTTGGGGGCAATTTTCTTACTTTTATTCTTTTTAGGGTATAAGAAAGGACAATTTGATGAGGATGAATCCCCAGCAGTGAGAATGTTAAAAGATGATAAAAAAACACAAGATAAAATCGACTCATAATGCAAATGCAGACTTTTAGTTACGACAATAAGATCGTAAAGTATTTCCTTTATGCCACATTGTTTTGGGCAGTTATGGCATTTTTCTTTGGAGTATTGGTTGCAACTTTGTTGTTTTTTCCAACGTTACCAGAATACATCTTCGGATCGGATGATGGTACAATCGGAGGGAACATCCAAGGGTTAATCAATTCACAAGGGACACTTGGTTTTGGTAGATTAAGAATGATTCACACAACATTTGCGGTGTTCGCGTTTGTTGGAAACTCGTTCTTTACCGGAGCTTATTATTCAATGCAAAGATTGTTGAAAACCAGAATGTACAGCGATGTTTTAAGCTGGATCGTTTTCTGGGGATGGCAATTATTTATTGTATTATCATTTGTAACATTTATCTTAGGATACAACACTTCTAAAGAGTATGCTGAGCACGAATGGCCAATTGATATTTTAATCGCTTTAGTTTGGGTATTGTTTGGAGCACAAATGTTCTTAACGATTGCTAAACGTCGTGTTCGTCATTTGTATGTAGCAATTTGGTTCTTTATCGGAACTTGGGCTGCAATTACAATGTTACACGTGTTTAACAATTTAGAAATCCCTGTAACATTTAGCTTAACGGCTCCGAAATCATATTCATTGTATTCTGGAGTTCAAGATGCGTTAGTACAATGGTGGTACGGACACAATGCGGTAGCATTCTTCTTAACGACACCTATCTTAGGATTAATGTATTACTTTGTACCAAAAGCAGCTAATAGACCTGTATTCTCATACAAATTATCTATTATCCACTTCTGGTCATTAATCTTTATTTATATTTGGGCTGGTCCTCACCACTTGCTTTATACCGCATTACCAGGTTGGGCACAAGCTTTAGGAACAGGATTCTCTATCATGTTAATCGCTCCATCTTGGGGAGGTATGTTAAATGGTTTATTAACATTACGTGGTGCATGGGATAAAGTAAGAGAAAATCCAATCTTGAAATTCTTCGTAGTTGCTTTAACTTGTTATGGTATGGCTACCTTCGAAGGACCGTTATTAGCAACAAAAACTTTAAATAAAATTGGTCACTTTACAGACTGGGTTCCTGCTCATGTACACGTAGGTACTTTAGGATGGAATGGATTTATCGCTTTTGGTATGATCTATTACTTAGTACCAAAGTTATTTGGAACTAAATTAGCATCTGTTAAGATGGCTAATACACACTTCTGGATTGGTACTTTCGGTATCTTATTCTGGGTAATTCCTATGTATGTTGCAGGTTGGACACAAGGTTTAATGTGGAAACAATTCGCAGCAGATGGAACATTAGAATATGGTAACTTCTTACAAACAGTTACAATTCTTAAACAATGGTTATATCCATTACGTGCATTTGGAGGAACATTATATTTGATTGGATCAATTTTAATGGTTATTAATGTTTGGAAAACTGTAAAATCAGGAAGCTTTATTGCGAATGAAGAAGCAGAAGCTCCTGCATTAGCACCAAAAACAGCTTCACGTACACAAGGAGAAGGAGTACACTCTTGGATGGAAAGAACTCCTATGGTTTTAACAATTGCTGCTGTATTAACTTTAGCTGTTGGTGGTTTAGTAGAGATTGTACCTACAATTGTAGTAAAATCTAACGTACCTACAATTTCAAGTGTAAAACCATATACACCTTTAGAGTTAGAAGGACGTGATTTATATATTAGAGAAGGTTGTAACGCTTGTCACACTCAGATGATTCGTCCGTTTAGAGACGAGGTAAAACGTTATGGAGAATACTCTAAAGCAGGAGAATTTGTTTACGATTATCCATTCTTATGGGGATCAAAAAGAACAGGTCCAGACTTGCACCGTGAAGGAGGTAAAAATCCAGATGCTTGGCATTACAAACACATGTGGAATCCACGTTCTACATCAGATGGTTCTATCATGCCACGTTACCCTTGGTTAATTGACAATAAATTAGACCGTGAGTTAACGCGTGATAAAATGAAATCAATGGTTGCATTAGGTGTTCCTTATCAACAAGAAGATTTTGACAGTATGCAAGTTTCTATGAACAAACAAGCTTTAGCGATCGAGCAAACTATCTTTAAAGATGCGTCTGACTTGAAAGAGTTATATGCGAAAAAAGAAGCAGAAGCTAAACAACAAGGTAAAGAGTTTGTTCCGTTAAGAGATCGTGAGATTACAGCGTTAATCGCATATTTACAACGTTTAGGAACAGATATCAAAGCTGAACAAGTAGAGACAGCAAGTAACTAATGTTAAAATATTATAAAGAATTCCTTTCTCAGTATGAGTATGCATCTTTATTGCAGACATTAATCCTAATAGGATTTATAGCAGTCTTTGTGACAATTTTTGTTAAGGTTATGAAAAAACCAAAAGAGTTTTACAAAGACAACGAGTCAGCAGCTTTAGATTTAGAACCAGAAGAGAACGAAAAAAATAATACAAAATGAGACAACGTACCCCGGCCTATATATTTATTCCATTAACGCTATTAGCTATAATCTTAGCGTTTACAATGGTTACGCCAGTAGATGTGGTGCCAGAACCAGGTTTTCAAGGAATGGTAAACAATTTACTTGAACATTTAAAACATGTGTTTGCACAAGGAATTTTCTGGGCAGTATTAGCAATTGCAACGGTAATGCTTTTAATTATTAATGCTTTGAACAAAGTAATCGAAGCAGAAAGATTCAAAAGATTATCAGAAGTAGAACAAGCACAGTATTTAGAAGAAGGAAAAATAGGTTATTTCAAACGCTTATTTAGTTCAGCTGCTAAAAAACAATCTGATAAAGAAGAAGAGTCTATCATCTTAGATCATGGTTTTGATGGAATCAAAGAGTTAGACAATGCTTTACCACAATGGTGGTTATCATTATTCTACTTTGGTGTTGTGTTTATGGTGGTTTATGTAATGGCTTATAGCTTTACAGACTTTGCTCACATGGACAAAGAATACGAAAAAGAAATGGTTTACAAAGATGCACAAGATAGTATTTGGGCAGTTGCAAATGATATTGATATCACAGGAGCTGTAAACAAATCTAATGATCCTGCAATTGTAGAACAAGGTAAAAAGATCTTCGAACAAAACTGTACTCAATGTCACATGGAAGGTGGTAAAGGAGGTATTGGACCAAACTTAACTGATGATTACTGGGTGAATCATGTAGAAGATAGTTTATTCAAAAATATTTATCACATTGTTTACAATGGATCTCCACACAATCCTCAAATGCGTGCATTTGGACAACGTAAAGAGTTATCTGGATTAGCAATTGAGAAAGTAGCTTCTTACGTATATTACATCAACCAAAAAGAACCTACGAAAACAGTTGCAGAAGGTGCAGCTGCTCCTCAAGGTGACTTAATGGAAGCATGGAAACAAAAGTAATTGATTGAATAATTACAACAAATATCATATTGAAAGAGAGCTTATTTATAAGCTCTCTTTTCTTTTTTAGTCGTAAATTTGTATATATTTAAAATTCACTATAATGAGTGTTCAAAATTCTGACCCAAAAGATGAATTTAATTTAGACGATTATTTGGATGAAAACAGCCAAATGAACGAAGATGTACGTACTTCCATTGGAACTATGGAGCGAACAGGAGAGCGTAAATGGGTTTACCCTAAAAAACCAAAAGGTAAGTTTACAAATTATAGGACGTATGTAAGTTATGTATTGTTAGCAATATTAATCTTAACGCCTTTCTTTAAATTACCTAATGGAAATCCATTGTTCAAATTTGATGTATTGCACAGCCAATTCATCTTATTCGGATTTCCGTTCTTTACATCCGATTTCTTCCTTTTAGCTTTAGGAATGATTACGACAATTATTTTCATCGTATTATTCACCATGGCTTATGGTCGTTTGTTCTGTGGATGGGTATGTCCACAAACTATTTTCTTGGAAATGGTTTTCCGAAAAATAGAATACGCCATAGAAGGAGATAGAGCAAAACAAATTAGATTAGATAAGCAAGATTGGGACGAAGAAAAAATTCGTAAAAAATTATTAAAATGGACCATCTTCGCTATCATTTCATTTATTATTGCTAATGTTTTCTTAGCATATATTATTGGTGCTGACGCTTTATACGCAGTTATAAAAGAAGGACCAGCCGAAAATGTAGGAACATTGGTTGGATTAGTTTTCTTCTCAGCAATGTTTTATTTCGTATTCGCATGGTTTCGCGAACAAGCATGTACATTGGTTTGTCCTTACGGACGTTTCCAAGGAGTATTAATTGATTCGCATACAATCAATGTAACATATGATTTCAAACGTGGTGAAGGAACAGCTGGTCGAGCAAAATTCAAAAAGAACGAAGACCGTAAAGCAGAAGGAAAAGGAGATTGTATAGATTGTGGTCAATGTGTAGTTGTTTGTCCAACTGGAATTGATATTCGTAACGGTATCCAATTAGAATGTGTTAACTGTACAGCTTGTATTGATGCATGTGACGAAGTAATGGAAAAAGTTGGTTTACCAACAGGATTGATTCGTTATGCTTCTGAAGATGATATTAAACGTGGAGAAAAATTCAAATTCACGAAACGTTTAGCAGCTTATACATTTGCCTTATTATTATTAATTGGAGCAATGACAGCATTCTTGTTCTCTCGTTCTGATGTAGAATCTAAATACCTTAAAGTTCCTGGAACAGATTACAAGGTAGAAGGAAAATACTACGTTAATCAATTCGAGTATACATTGTACAACAAAACGAATGCAGATCAAATTGTAACTGTTCAATTGCTATCACACAAAAACTCAAAAGTAGAAATGTATGAAGGCGAAAATAAATTGAACATGGAAAAAGGTCAAATCATTCAAGGAAAATTCTTCTTGAAAATTCCAATGGATGAAGTTAAATCGTACAAAGAAAAAGTAGTGATTGGCTTAGTTAATCAAAAAGGAAAAGTAATCGATAAATACGAAACGAGCTTCTCAGCTCCATTCAAATATTAATCATATGAAGTTAAATTGGGGACATTATGTAGCAATTGCTTTGGGATGTTTTATGATATTCATTCTATCATTGTTATATTTTGCAGGAGATACAGGTGGAATGGTAACCGAGGATTATTACGAAAAAGAAATTCATTTTCAGGATGAAATAAATGCTGAAAAACGTGCAAATACTTTAGCCGAAAAACCAGAAGTTATTGTACAAGCAAATGGATTTTTATTTCAATTTCCAGCAACTACTGCTGCCGATTTTAAAGGAGATATTTTTTTGATGCGAAATGATAACGAAACCAAAGACGTTAAAACAACAATCAAATTATCAGACAGAAAAAATTTCTTAGTACCTTCTGTTAAGTTAATTGACGGAGAATACGAATTAACTTTAAGCTGGAAAGAAAATAATCAAACTTATTTGATTAAAAAGTCCATTCGATGGATTTCACAATAGTTATCATAGCATTATCCATAGGTCTTACATCGTCCCTGCATTGCGTGGGGATGTGCGGGCCTATTGCTTTATCTTTGGGATTAGAATCTCAAAACAAACTAAAATTTACACTTCGTAATTTGACGTATCAATTAGGACGTGTAACCACTTATACAATTTTAGGCGCAATTTTAGGATTGATTGGTGAATCATTTTCATTTGTTGGATTACAAAATTACTTAAGTATTTTGATTGGAGTTTTGATGATTATTATGGTCATGATTCCAAAATTCTACGAAAATGGTGCTACGCAACTTCGCCCTGTTAACGCCTTGATGGTAAAAGTAAAACTCTCTCTTGGTAAATTCTTAATCAAGAAAGATTCTTCCTCACTTTATATAGTTGGTCTATTAAATGGCCTTTTACCTTGCGGAATGGTTTATGCTTCACTTACAGCTGCCATTGGTTTAGGATCAGTTTACAAAAGTGCGATGTTTATGTTCTTCTTCGGATTTGGAACTTTGCCTTTGATGTTTGCAACCGTTTTATTTGGTAATTTTTTATCAGTGAAACAGCGTCAAACGATCTTAAAAATCTTACCAATTATCACACTTATTTTGGGTGTATTATTTATCCTTCGCGGATTAGAATTAAACATTCCTTTCATTTCACCAGCCAAAGAAGCACTTCAGCTAAATGGAATGGATGAGCATTGTATGTAAATTTATTTGTAATTAATTGAATTTTTGAATTTTTGAATTTGAAAAATTTAAAAATTATTATTTTATCCTTATTAATTTCAATAATAATATTATTTATAGTTCAACATTTTGGAAAAGTATTTGAACAAAGTCCATTAGAATCTGACGGATTATATCCTTGTGAAAAAAATTATGAGGGTTATTTTGAACCATTACCTTATTCATTTGATAAAAATTATGATGACAAATTAAGATGTTCTAGTCTTAAAACGAGAGTAACGTTTAATAATCCTATTAGTGATAAAGAGTATTCAACTGATTATTTTAAAACTGTATTTACATTTCCTCCGTTTAGTACGACGGTTATATTTCAAACCAACAACAATATGAAAAACTAAAAATTGATTTCTCAAAATATTTAATTCAAATCAATTGAAGCCTTGTCAAGATTTAAATCTTGACAAGGCTTTCATTAAAATCAATACTTTCATCCTTACAAAATAAATCGTATTTTTGACGTTATCACTATATGTAGTGTAACTAAATAAACATCAAAATGATAACACAATTAAGAGGTAAATTAATCGAGATTTATCCAACAAATGTTGTAATAGATTGTAATGGGGTCGGATATTGGGTCAATATTTCATTGAATACATATTCTACTTTAGAACACGAAGAATTGGTTACAATTTTTACACATTTGATTGTTCGCGAAGATGCACATATACTTTATGGATTTGCAACAAAATTAGAACGAGAAATTTTTCAGAAATTAATTAGTGTTAACGGTGTTGGTCCAGCTTCTGGAATGATGATTATCTCTACACTTTCTTCTAAAGAAATTGCAACTGCAATCGCTCAAGAAGATGCCAAATTATTGCAAAGTGTAAAAGGAATTGGTGCTAAAACAGCGCAAAGAATCATCATTGATTTGAAAGATAAATTGGATCAAAGTTTAATATTAGATGTTAATTCTACTTCGGTTAAAAATAAATCTAAGAATGAAGCGTTATCTGCTTTAGAAGTTTTAGGAATTCCTAAAAAATCTGCAGAGAAAATAATGGACAAAATCCTACAAGATCAGCCAGATGCAGACGTGGAATTCTTAGTAAAAGAAACCTTGAAGAAAATTTAATGAAGATTCATAACGAACCAAAAACTATTCGTAAAGGCTCTACTATAGCGGCTTTGTGTTTCCTTTTTGCAATGGGAACTATGAGCGATGTTATGGCTCAGGAAAGTGATACGCTTAAGTTTCCTATCCGAGATCAAAAAGGTGGATTGTTTTTAGATAATCAAATAAAATACGATGTACAATATGATGCGATAAAGCGTCAGTATATTTTATATCCTCAAATTGGAACAAGTTTAGTTTCCGAACCTATCTATTTGACACGTCAAGAATACCTGACTTTGGTTCAGAATCAAGACATGAAAAATTATTTCCGTACAAAATCTCAAACCAACGATCAATTTTATCGTGAAGAACGTTTTGGAGATAAGGAAGGAAAAAAAGAAGGAAGTATTTTACCAAGTTTTAAGGTGAAATCCAAAGCTTTCGAAACTATTTTTGGTGGATCAGAAATTTCATTGATTCCGCAAGGTTATGCAAATTTAGAATTGGGTGTTTTCTTGCAAAAGATAGATAATCCAATGTTGTTGCCACAAAACCGTCAAACGCTTACAATGGATCTTAACCAACGTATGCAATTGAGTATTTTGGGTAAAGTCGGAGAAAATCTTCAGATGAAAGTGAATTATGATACGCAAGCTGGTTTTGGCTTCGAAAATCAAATGAAACTTCAGTGGAGAAAGGCTTTAGGGAATAAATTAGATCCATTTGGAGGAGAAGATGATATCCTACAAAATATAGAGGTTGGTAATATTTCGATGCCGCTTAGTACTTCGTTGATTACAGGTGCACAGTCACTTTTTGGAGTTAGAACAGATCTTAAATTCGGTCGTACAAATGTATCGGCTGTCTTTTCAGAACAACGTTCGGAATCTAAAAATATTGTGGTTCAAGGTGGTGGTGTGATGACTGATTTTAAAGTCGCTGCCGAAAAATATGAATACAATAGACACTTTTTCTTAGGTCAATTTTTTAGAAATAGTTACGATAGAGCGTTAGCAAATTATCCTGCAGTTAACAGTAATATCAATATCAGTAATATTGAGGTTTGGAAAGTTGATAAATCTGGAGGGAATCAACAGAATAGACGTTCTATTATCGCTTTGCGAGATATTGCAGAAGGTGGTACAGCGCCTCAAAATAGTAGTAATGCCTTATTTAATGAGATTAATTCTCAAGGTTTTACCAAGATTAGTGATGCAAGAAGTTATTTGAACGGATATTCTTTCAATGGTGAACAATTTCAGGATGGAGAAAACTTTATCGTCAACGAAAATGTTCGAAAACTTGATGCTTCCGAATTCACTTTCTATCCAAAATTAGGATACATTTCCTTGAATACGCCTTTGGTTGATGGTGAAGATTTGTTAGCGGTTTCGTTTCAGTATTCGTTAAGTTCTGATCCGACAAAATTATACAAAGTTGGACAAATGTCGAGTGAGACAGATAAACCAATTATCGCGAAATTAATCAAACCAAATTCTGCAGTTAATGTGGCTTCGCCAATGTGGGATTTGATGATGAAAAATATTTATTCGCTAAATGCTTATGGTGTTTCGAGTGAAGATTTCTTGATGAATATTAATTTCAAAGATAATGGTGAACAATCTTCTGGAAAATTAAATTACTTACCAAATTCTGCTGTTTCAGAACAATCGTTAATTCAAGTTCTGAACATGGATAGATTAAATTCGAACGGACAATTACAACAAAATCCTGACGGAAGTAAAGGTGATGGTTTATTTGATTTTCAACCAGGGTTAACAATTGATACAGAAAGAGGAAATATTATTTTCACTTCTGTTGAACCTTTTGGTAAATATTTGAGCAATAAATTAAAAGGTCAAAATGAAGAATATGTTTTTAATCAAATTTATCGTCAATTACCAAATACACTTTCTGGCGAAAAATTAGCTAATCGTTATACGTTAGAAGGTCGTTACAAAGGAACGGTGACAGATGGTATTCCGTTGGGCGCTTTCAATGTGCCGCAAGGTTCTGTTAAAGTAACTTCTGGTGGAGCAACGTTGACGGAAGGCGTAGATTATACGGTAGATTATCAGTTGGGGCGTGTAAAAATCATTAATGAACAATTGAAAAATTCTGGAGCACCAATTAATGTTTCTTTAGAAAATCAATCTACATTTAATTTACAGAAAAAACGTTTCATGGGAATTAATGTCGAGCATAAATTTAGTGATAAGTTTATGTTAGGCGGAACTTTAATTAATTACCAAGAACGTCCAGTTACGCAAAAAACACAATTTGGTTCAGAACCTGTGAATAACACAATTGTTGGACTTAATACACAATATAACTCAGAAGCTGAGTGGTTAACTCGTTTAACAAATAAAATTCCGGGAATCAAAACGGACCAAATGTCGAACATTAGTGTTCAGGCAGAGGCGGCTTATTTGATGCCAGGAATGAACAAAGTGACAGGAGGTTATTCTTATATAGACGATTTCGAAGATGCACAATCGCGCATTAGTTTATTAGATGTTGGTTCATGGAAATTTGGATCAACACCAGGAAAACCTGCTGGATATTCTGCTTCTGGTTACCACCCGTTCTTCCCAAATGGAATGAAAAATGACGATTTATCATTCAACAATGGTCGTCGTATGTTATCATGGTATTCTATTGATCCGCGTTTTTATGGTATGGGAGGAAGTTCGCCTTTAACAGATCAACAAATGTCAACACACATGGCACGTCGCATTAAGTTAAAAGAGCTTTTTGATCAACGTGATGTAATGGCTGGTACAAATTCGTACATCAGCACATTAGATATGACATTCTATCCGCAAGAACGTGGACCTTATAATGTTAATCCAAATGCAGTAGATACGAAAAACTGGGGAGCAATTATGCGTCCTATTTCAGTTTCTAACTTCAAAGATTCGAATGTGGAATACATCGAGTTTTGGATGATGGATCCTTATGCAGATGGAAAAGGTGGAGAAGGAGAGCTATTGGTACATTTAGGAAATGTTTCGGAAGATGTCTTAAAAGACGGCGAAATGATGTACGAAAATGGATTGCCTCATTCTGGAAATGGTGCGGCGACTGTTGCTTCTAAATGGGGATTAACACCTCAGTTAAATCCAATTTTATATGCTTTTGATACGGAAGGAGCTGCCCGAAAACAACAAGATTTGGGTTATAATGGATTAACAGATGAGGAAGAAGCGCAACGTTATGGAATTACGAGTAATAATTTAGTGACAGGAGAATTAGATCCTGCAAATGATAATTATTTATTCTTCTTAGATGATCGCTTTAGAGGTGCATCAATCGGGAATACGGTTCAAGATCGTTACCGTTATTTCAGAAATCCACAAGGAAATAATTCAACTGATAATCCTTTACATGCATCATCTTTAACGCCAGATACAGAAGATATTAATGGTGATTTCAATTTAGATCAGACAGAAAACTATAATCAGTATACATTAAAAATTAACCGTCAAACGTTAGAAGATCCAAACAATAAATTTATTGTTGCAAGAAAAACGGTTCAGGGAGAATTTCCAGACAAAACGAAACATGATGTAAAATGGTATCAAGTTCGTATTCCTGTTGATAACTTTGATTTAGATCTTGACGGAGATGGAGTAGAAGAGTTAAACAATGATGCGTCTATTGCACAAGCAGAAAGTGTGTTAACAGCTGCTCGTTTTATGCGTATGGTGATGCGAGGTTTCGAGGAAGAAACAACTCTACGTTTTGGTACTTTTGATTTAGTTCGTTCTGAATGGCGTCGTTATACAAAAAACATTTATCCTTATATCATTAGTAATCAAGAAGGTTATGAGGAGGATAAAAATATTGATGATTTAGAAATTGGTGAGGTAAGTATCGAACGAAATGGTACAGATCGTCCTCGTTATATGATTCCTCCTGGAGTTTATCGTGAACAAACACAAGGAACAACGGGATATCAATCTCAGAACGAAGCTTCGATGACATTGAAAGCGAAGTTTAAACCAGGAAGTACTTCAAAAGCTATTTTTAAGAATACAAATTTAGATTTGCGTCGATACAAAAAATTACAAATGTTTGTATCTGCTCAAAACTTATTAGATAGAGCGTCAAATGCGATTGATAATGGTACAAAATTATTTATTCGTGTAGGTAGTGATTATACAGATAACTACTACGAATATGAAATGCCGTTGAAATATACGCCACAAAGTTCTGCAACAGAAAGCACAGTTTGGCCAGATGAAAACTTTATCGATCTGAATACAGATTTGTTTACAGATGCCAAAAAACAAAGGGATGCTGATGGTTTCAGTACATTGCAACGTTTCAATTTTGCTTTTGATCAAGAGAATCCAAACAAAACGGTTTATGTAAAAGGTCGTCCAACATTGGGTAATGTCTCTTCAATTATGATTGGGGTTCGTAACACTTCTGGACCGTCTGATAAAGAAGTTTTACTTTGGGTAAATGAACTTCGTTTAAGCGAAATTGATAACCAAGGTGGTTATGCAGCTTCAGCAAATGTGCAGTTCAATTTAGGTGATTTTGCGAATGTACAAGTTTCTGGAAGCACAAGTTCTGTAGGTTTTGGTGCGATAGATCAAGGTCCTGCAAATCGTAATCAGGACGAATCATTACAATATGCGTTGAATGCACAAGTAAAATTAGACAAATTCTTACCAAAGAAATGGGGAATGGAAATTCCGTTCGATTTTACAATTCAGGAAAGTTTTGTCGATCCAAAATATAATCCATTAGACAATGATATTATTTTTGATGAAGCGCCTAATAAAGCTGAATTAGAAAAAGTTGTTCGTACTTATACGCAGTTCAAAAGTTTTGCTTTTAACAATATTCGAAAAGTTAGATCAACAAATAACAACAACCCTGTTCGTTTCTATGATCCATCTAACTTTTCAGTTTCGATGATGTATTCGGATAATTATTACCGTGATATTTACACGCAATATAACATCAACCAACAATTAAGAGCGTCGATTAATTATAATTACGGATTTAGAGGAAAATCGTACGAGCCTTTCAAAAAATGGCGTGCGGTTCAACCAAAAGAGGAATCAGGAAAATATTTACAATTTATTCGTGAATTTAATGTGAATCCTTTGCCAACACGTTTCTCTTTCCGTACAGAGATTG
>NZ_DLJR01000033.1:0-38506 GCF_002484365.1 Empedobacter sp. UBA7611 | reverse complement strand
CACACTTTAAGAGACAGTCCTTATATTAATTTGATTTTTTTATCAAAATTAGTTTTTTGGAGCTTGCCCAATTAAATCCATAAATTGATCTAACTTAGGTAAGATAATAATTTGTGTACGACGGTTTTTAGATTTTCCTTCTGCAGTAGCATTTGTAGTTAATGGGTTATATTCTCCACGTCCACCAGCTGTTAAACGTTTACCATCAACACCGTATTGGTTTTGTAATGCTTGTACAACAGAAGATGCACGTAAAGCAGATAAATCCCAGTTGTTACGGATGTTTGGTTTAGAAATTGGCACATTATCTGTGTTACCTTCAATCAATACATCGTAATCTTTATAATCGTTGATGATTTTCGCAATTTTACTTAAAGTTTCTCCTGCAGCAGGCGAAATTTCGTAACTACCAGATTTGTACAACATGTTATCAGCTAACGAGATGTAAACAACACCTTTTAATACTTTAACATCAACATCTTTTGCTTCGTTGCTAGATAAAGAACGCGTCAAGTTGTTTGTTAAAACCATATTCAAACTATCCGATTTGCTTTTCGCATCAATCAAATGTTTGATGTATTTGTTAGACTGATTGATTTCGTTCACTAATTCAGAAACATTTTTAGAACCACCATTAATACAATTTTTCAATTGCTCTTGTAATTGTTTAATTTGATTTCTTTCACTCTGAACTGTGTTTTCGTACTGACCTTGGTTAGATTCAAAATTAGCTAATTTAGCTTTCGCTACAGCCAATTCTGTTTGACATCCTTGGTTCTCAGAATAAGCAGAGTTGAATTTATTTTGTAATTCATCATACTTCTTCTGACTCACACAACTAAATAAAGTTGAAGCAGCGATAACCGCTACTGGCAAAATTGAAACTTTCATAATTATTTTTTTATTTCAGTTATACGAATATATGCTATTATTTTTTATTGCGAGTAAATATTCCGCAAAAACCATGCTGTAAAAACATAAAACTCCTACAATCATTTGGTTGTAGGAGTTTTAACGTGAATATTTTATTTCTATTGTATTAATCCTGAGGAATATACAAAACTTGACCTGGATAAATCTTATCTTCGTGTTTTAACATTGGTTTGTTTGCTTCGAAAATTTTTGGGTATTGCATTGGATCTCCGTAAACTTCTTTGGCAATTTTAGATAAAGAATCTCCACTTTTTACAGTGTACATTGTCTTAGATAAATCTGGAATTTCGATTTTCAAAGGTGTTTTCAATGTTAATTGATCTTCTACTCCTTCCACTCCATCAATGTTACCTGCTGTTGCTAAAATTTTTTGTTTCTCATTGATGTCCAACGCTTGTCCAGCTACTACAATTTTATCTCCATCAGCAGAAAAAGTTACTCCTGACAAATCAAATCCTTGTTTTGCAACTTGTTCTTGTACTTTAGCTGCTTTTTCTTCTGGTGTTTCTGCACCTCCGAAGACTTTTTCTCCGGCATTTTTGATAAATGAAAATAATCCCATAACGAGTTGATTTTAATAATATTTATTTGTTGATATTTAGTAAATATATAATTTCTCTAACAATTATCGTGCAATTGACGAAAATTTCTTTTTTAAATTTTCTGTAATCGAGCGTTGTTGGTGAATTTGACTTGTTAATTGATTAATTTTTGCATCCAAACCTTTATCATTCTCTTCGGCAGTTTGTATTTTTCCGCTCAATGTTACTACTTGATCTTCTATCGATCGCAAAGAATTTTCTGTTTTTATCTTTTTCTTCATCAAACCGTCGGTTACTTTATCATTCGATTCTCTTTCCAATTGATTTACGACTAACTCCAATTTATCACCCAAAGCCTGCTTTTTACTTTCTAATTTCAATAAGGCATTATTATTTTTTAAATAAGATTTGATCGAACTTCCTTTTTTCAACTGAGCATCCGCATTTTCTTTAGTCAATCGAATCATATTTTCGTTCGCTAACCTCAACTCATTTCGTACACAACCTTGCTTCGTTTTAGTCGCTAAATCTTGCAATTGCGCATAAATTTTATCAAACTCTGCCGAATTACTATTAAATGTCATTCCATTTTGATCTGTTAATGTATTAATCACGGTCGTTTTTCCATTTTCTTCATCAACCAAACTAATCACAGATTTATACACATCTTGCGAATTTTTGAACTTGATATTACTCGCTTCATGTCTTTTCAAAAAAGCAGAAGAACCTTCTTTGTTCGTTACCCAATTTTCCCACGATTTCACAATCAAATTCTGCGCACAATTATCCGTAGAAAAAGCAAAAGATTTCAGTTCTTGTCCGTTCATTTCGTACTCAACTTCAAACAATCCTTCATCAGATTGTGCATTAACATAAGCTGATGTTAACAAAGTTGTAATGGCTAAAAGTAATAGTTTCATCAAGTTGATAGTTTAAATTTATGTTCACAATTATTTATCCAATTTACAAAATATCGGAGTTTAAGAAAAGATGTTGTACAGATTTTTTATAATGGTTAATTTTAACCAGAAATTAATCAAACCGCATGCAAACAAAAATTTTATTAATTTACACAGGAGGAACAATTGGAATGGCGAAAGATTATGGTGACCAATCCTTGAAACCTTTCAATTTTGATAATTTGTTGAAACAAATTCCGGAATTGGGTCTGTTAGATTGTTCTTTCGATTATCATAGTTTCGATACGCCTATAGATTCGTCTGATATGAAACCTAAATATTGGATAGAAATTGCCGAAACCATTCAACAAAACTACGAAAACTATGATGGTTTTGTTGTTTTGCACGGAACAGATACAATGGCGTATACGGCTTCTGCAATGAGTTTTATGATTGATAATCTTGAAAAACCTGTCATTTTCACTGGTTCGCAATTACCAATTGGAGATTTGCGTACAGATGCAAAAGAAAATTTAATTACTTCGATTCAATTGGCTTCATTACGCAAAAATGATAAACCAATTATCAAAGAAGTTTGCGTGTATTTTGAATATAAATTGTTCCGTGCGAATAGAACAACTAAGATTAATGCAGAAAACTTTGATGCTTTCGAGTCGCCGAATTATCCAGTAATTGGAGTTTCCGGTGTTCATCTGGAAGTGAAAGAAGATTTATTGTTAAAAAATGTTGTTACGGATAAACTTTCGATCAACAAAAATCTAAATGCTGATGTTGGTGTCTTGAAGATTTTCCCTGGAATGAATCGTTCTTTTATCGAAAGTGTTTTAAACGCTCCGAACATGAAAGCTTTTATTATTGAGGCTTTCGGAACAGGAAATATTTTTACCGATAGTTGGTTTATTGAATTGCTGGAAGAAGTAACGAATAAAGGAGTTCATCTTATCATCAACACGCAATGTGCTGGCGGAATGGTAGAACTTGGACGTTATGCTACAAGTGATGCGTTACTAAATATGGGCGCAATTTCGAGTTATGATTTGACAATGGAAGCTGCAATTACCAAAGCCATTTATTTATTAGGTCAAAACCTTTCGAAAGAAGAATTCAAAACGCAATACGAAGCAAACTTGAAAGGTGAACTTCGCCATCATTTTTACAATGATTAAATCAAAATAATATAAAACGAAAAAAATCTCTACTTGGTAGAGATTTTTTTATGTTCTAAATTTTATTTCTTCCCCGACATTGAAGCGCCATCAGATTCTCTTAATTTGAAAAAGATGTAAGTTGATAAAATTGTCATCACGCCCATCGTCAAAAATGAATAACGAAAAGCTTGTACTTCCACTCCATTTACAAATCCTGCTTGTCTAAAAACACCTAAAATTAATGCAGCTACAGAAATTCCAAATGTTAGTGATAATTGTTGTGTAACCGATAATAAACTATTCCCTTCGCTGGATGTATTTTCGTCCAAATCGGCTAAAGACAAGGTATTCATCGCCGTAAATTGAATTGAACTAAAAAATCCATTCAAAACCATTAACGGAATGATATAATAAATTGGTGATTTCGATTCTAAAAAGAAAAACATACAAATGATTAATCCTAAAGTTATTGTATTGGAAATCAACGTATTTCGATAACCAAATTTATTCACAATTGGCACAACAAACGATTTTGCAATAATGTTACTTGTTGCAGATGGAATCATAATTAATCCCGCTACAGTAGCCGAATATCCATAACCAACTTGCAATAAAAGCGGAATAAGAAAAGGTATTCCTCCAATTCCTAATCGTGTAATAAGATTTCCTATAATACCAATTCGCAAAGTTCTAATGTTAAACAAATTCAAATCGATTAAAGGATGTTGTTTATGTTTTGCATGATAAATATACAAACCAATCAAAAAGGCAGAAACTACAGTCAATGCCAATACAGTTTGCAGGCCAATCACACGAGAAGATGTCAATTCCATAATCAATGTTAAGACAGTAACTCCTCCACTAAAAAGAATCAAACCTCTGATATCAAATTTAAAAACTGGATGTTTAAAATCGGGGATCGCAAAAGTTGTCATCCAAAGTGCAATAATTCCGAATGGAATATTCACGATGAAAATCCAATGCCATGATAAAGTTTCAACCAAAATACCTCCAATTGTTGGTCCTAAAAGTGGTCCTATTAACCCTGGTATGGTGATAAAATTAATTACTTTTAATAATTCACTTTTTGGATAAGCATATAAAATTGCTAAACGTACAACAGGAACCATCATCGATCCTCCAATCGCTTGTATAACGCGTGAAATGACTAAAAAAGGTAAAGTTGTGGCAAATGCGCAAAGTGTGGATCCAAGTGTAAAAATCAGTATAGCAGATTGAAAAACTTTTTTCGTTCCGTATTTATCCGAAAGCCAACCACTCAAAGGAATTAACAAAGCGATTGTTAACGTATACGCAACAATAATCGACTGAATTTCTAAAGGCGATTTTCCTAATTCTTTTGCGATTGTAGGTAAAGATGTATTTAAAATTGTAGCGTCCAAAGCTTGCATAAAAATTGCCATCGCACCAAGCCATGGCAAAAACTTCAACATTTTTGGACTTAAAATATGATCTGAATTCATTCAAATTCCTATAGCAAATTCTATTCCTATTTTAACATTTCGAAAAATCATTGAAAAAGATTAAATTTGAACTATGTTTCTCAACGCGCATACACATCATTTAGCTCATCAAACAGATGTTTTGGAATTGTATAATCAGTTTCCAAATGAGTTGAATAATGAAGCAAAATTATTTTCGGTTGGGATTCATCCAGCTTACATCAATACCTCATCAATAGAGGAAGAAATCGAAATTATCAATCAAACTATTTCGAATAAAAACTGTTTGGCGATTGGGGAAATTGGATTGGATAAATTGTGCGAAACAGATTTTGAATTACAAATCAATGTTTTTGAAAAACAATTAGAAATTGCAACCCAACATCAACTTCCAGTCATTATACATTCGGTTCGCGCTTATCAAGAAATTTTACACATTCGAAAACAAATGAAATTGACGATTCCGTTTATTTTTCATGGTTTCAATAAGAATGAGCAATTACTCAATCAAATTATTGCGCAAAATTGTTTTGCATCTTTTGGTAAAAATCTTCTATCAAACAAAAACTTACAAATTATATTTGCAAATCTTTCTGCAAATCAATTCTTTTTGGAAAATGATGCAAGCGAAATTTCTATTGAAGAAATTTATACTTTTGCAGCAGATTTGAGAAAAATTACAATCGAGGAATTACAACTTCAACAAGCAGAAAATTGGAAAACAGTTTTCGGTTACGAAGTTCAATCATAATAAAATACATTTCAATGGCAGTTTGGCAAGAAAGAGCTGAATTATTATTCAAAGAAGAAGGTTTAGAAATCCTAAAAAATTCGAACATTTTAGTTGTTGGTTTAGGTGGAGTTGGCTCTTTTGCCGCAGAATTTATTGCACGCGCAGGAGTTGGAAAAATGACTATTGTTGATGGCGATACTGTTGACATTACAAATATTAACCGACAATTGCCCGCTTTGCATTCGACAGTTGGACAACACAAAGTAGATGTGGTAGGTGATCGTTTGATGGATATAAATCCTGAATTAGAATTAACACGTATTAACGAATTTTTGAGTCCAGAACGTACACACGAAATCGTAACAACTGATTTTGATTATGTGTTAGATTGCATCGATTCTGTAACACCGAAAATTAATTTGATTTTAGCTGCAAAACGCAAAAAAATTAAAGTAATCAGCAATATGGGCGCTGGTGGAAAATATTTGGCAAGCAAAGTACAAGTGCGTGACATTAGCAAAACAGATGTTTGTCCGTTGGCAAAAAATGTTAGAAAACGATTAAAAAAAGAAGGAATTAATAAAGGTGTAAAAGCTGTTTTTTCGACAGAAGTTCCTGATGAATCTTCGGTTAAATTAACTGACGGAAAAAATTATAAAAAATCGTTTTACGGAACTAATTCGTGGATGCCTGGTTTATTCGGGTTGCATGCGGCAGAAACGGTGATTCGACATTTATTAAAAAAAGATAAATAATTAAGTACTTTCTTAAAGATTTAATTAATTTAGTTGCGAATTAACAAAGAGACGAAAAAAATGAAAATCAATTACGATTATATCACATACGAGGATGTTTTGAGAGCGCGTCAATTTATGTACGAGCAAGCGTTGGAACAGAATGCGACTAATTCGTTGTTGAACACTGCGAGAGATTTATTTGGAAACAGCAATTTCGAGATGTGTATCAAAATTTGTGAAGGTTTATTGGATGCAAAAGACCCAAAACAAATGTACGATGCTAAGAAATTAATTGCTTTATCATATTATAGTTTACAAGATTTTGAGAATGCGGATAATGCATTTTTCGATATCGCTCAAAACTCTGATAATTCAGACGATTGGTTTAATGTTGTCATTTCTGCAGCTTTAAATAAAAATATCGAACGTAGTAAAGAATCTTTTGGAATTGCATTAGAAAAATACACGAAATTTGGTCATCAACGTAATATGCCTTCAGTACAATTGATGTTGCATTACATGATTACGTTAGAAACTGTAAAAGAATACGTTTTGGCTTTGGAACAATGTAGAATGTTGGTACAAGTTTACGCTAAATTGAAAAAAACAGACGAAAAATTCTTAAGTTCTCGTGGTTTAGTACAAATCGAAAACTTTTTAGAAACTGCAAAACCAGTTTTGAAAAAAGCGAAAAAGAAAGAATTAACTGAAATCAAAAAAGAATTGGTTGAAGCCTTAGACGCAAACGGCGTAGAAAAAGTAGAAGCTTTTTTTGCTGAGTTTTAAGCCAACTATTTTTACAAGAAATAAAAAAATCCACTTCATCAGAAGTGGATTTTTTGTTTGGATAAATATTGTAAATTAGAGGAAACACTGATTTGAATGAAATACTTTTTTACTTTCATATTTTTAATCTCAACTTTTACGTTTGGTTGTAGTTGTGGAGAATTTCCATCTGTTAAAAATTCATTTGATGAATTTGATGAAATTATAATAGGAAAAGTCATTAAAATTGATACAACTCTTTATGATTATTCTTCAAATCCTGTTTTTGCTTATACATTTGAAATCGAGAAAAATTTCAAAAAAAATATAGATATTACAAATAAAAAACAAAAATATTATACAACTATTTACACACCTGCCTCATCAATGTTTGGAGGTTGCGGAAGTAACTTCGAATTAAATGAAACCTATTTAATTTATGGATTTATCACAGATTTTAGCATCTATACAAATATTTGTACAAGAACTTCTGATTTAAAATTTGTTGAACAATCTGAATTAGAAGAATTAGAAAAACTTAGTAAAGAATATCTGAAAAAAAACACTCTTAATATTCCGCCTCCTCCAAATTCTAGTAAAGAGAATTTAATCCAAAAAGAGTTTGAATTGTATAAATTATCAGCCGAAAAAAGAAATAAATATTATTGGATAGGTTTAAGTCTTTTAGGATTTTTATTGACTATTAGTATATTTTTCAATTTTAGAAAAAGAAAATAAATTTAGATTCCTCCTTTGTCGGAATGACAAACAACACTAACAACATAAAAAAGCCTCGCAAATGCGAGGCTTTCTAACTTCTAATATCTAGATTCTAATTTCTATTTATTACGGTATTCATTCCAAGTTTTGATTTTTAAATCATCCATCGATAATTTTGTAAATGCATTAATGAAAGCCGAAGCTAAACGTGCATTTGTTACCAACGGAATATTGAAATCTACAGCTGTACGACGAATTTGATAATCGTTGTCTAATTCCGCTTTTGTTAAGTTTTTCGGAATGTTGATCACCATATCAATTTTCTTGTCATGTAAATAAGACATTACATTTGGCTCTTTTTTATCAGAAGGCCAGTAAACAAGCGTAGAATACACATCATTTTCTGTAAAAAATTTGTGCGTTCCTTCTGTTGCATAAATTTTGTAACCTTTTGCGATTAATTGTTTCGCAGGCTCTAATAAAGCAACTTTAGAAGCAATTGGTCCCCCAGAAATTAAAATGGTTTTCTCAGGAATTTCATATCCAACAGATAACATTGATTTTAATAAAGCTTCTTCTGCTGTATCACCGATACACCCTACTTCTCCTGTCGAAGACATGTCAACTGATAAAACTGGGTCAGCTCCTGCTAAACGTGTAAATGAGAACTGAGAAGCTTTCACTCCTACATAATCTAAATCGTAAACGATTTCTGAATGTCCTTTTTCTACTTCTAATCCTAATAAAACTTTTGTTGCTTTTTCGATTAAATTATTTCCTGCAACTTTCGATACGAATGGAAACGAACGAGAAGCACGAATATTAGTTTCGATAACACGAACTGTATTATTTTTTGATAAAAACTGAATGTTCATTGGTCCAGAAATTTCGAAACGTTTTGCAATTTTCGCTGCAACTTTACGCATTTGACGAATTGTTTCGATGTACACTTTTTGTGGTGGATAATACATTGTTGCATCTCCTGAGTGAACTCCCGCAAATTCTACGTGTTCAGAAACTGCGTAATCTACAATTTCTCCATTTTGACAAACTGCATCCAACTCAATTTCTTTTGCTCCTTGTACGAATTCTGAAACTACAACTGGATAATCAGGAGAAACTTCTTTCGCTAATTTCAAGAAAGCATCTAGCTCATGTGTATTCGAAACTACGTTCATCGCAGCTCCAGATAAGACATAAGAAGGACGAATTAACACTGGGAAATTAACTTCTTCCACAAATTTGTGAATTGCTTCTAAAGAAGAAAGCTCTTTCCAACGTGGTTGATCGATTCCTAATTCATCTAATATTTCTGAGAATTTGTGACGATTTTCTGCATCATCAATTCTTAAAGGAGAAGTTCCTAAAATATTAATTGATTGATCGTACAATTTCATCGCTAAGTTATTTGGAATTTGACCTCCTGTCGAAATAATTGTTCCTTCAGGTTGTTCAAAATCTAAAATATCCATTACACGTTCAAAAGACAATTCTTCGAAGTATAAACGATCTGACTCATCATAATCTGTCGAAACCGTTTCTGGATTATAGTTGATGATAATTGTTTTGTAACCATTTTTTGATGCTGTATGCGCTGCATTTACAGAACACCAGTCAAACTCTACAGACGAACCAATACGATAAACTCCAGATCCTAAAATACAAACTGCTTTCTCAGTTTCTGGCTCCAAATCATTTTCAGTTCCGTGATAGGTTACATATAAATAATTTGTTTGTGCTGGGAATTCTGCTGCTAACGTATCAATTTGTTTTACAACAGGTTTAATTCCGAAGTTTTTACGTAATTCACGAACTGTTAATTCGTTTCTGTGTACGTTTTGATCTCCTTTTACTAAAACTGCAATTTGTTGATCCGAGAATCCTAATAATTTTGCACGTTTTACTAAATCTGCTTCAACTTGTTCAAATCTTTCTAACGCTTCAAATTCTTTTGATACATTAAAAATTCTTTCTAAACGTTGTAAAAACCATAAATCGATTTTTGTTAAATCATGAATTTTTTCAATCGAATATCCCGCTTTGAAAGCTTCAGTAATCGCATATAAACGCTCGTCATTTGGCTCAGCTAACCAAGTATCCAAAGATTCTCCTTCTGGAATCTTAAATCCGTTTGCTACAAAACCTCTGTGTCCGATGTCTAACATACGAACTCCTTTCTGAATTGCTTCTTCGAAAGAACGTCCAACAGCCATAACTTCTCCAACAGATTTCATTGCAGAACCAATGTTACGACGAACACCGTAGAATTTATTTAAATCCCAACGAGGCAATTTCACTACACAATAATCTAACGCAGGTTCGAACATCGCAGATGTCGTTTGCGTTACACTATTTTTCAACTCATCTAAAGAATAACCTAAAGCCAATTTAGCAGCCACAAAAGCTAAAGGATAACCTGTTGCTTTTGAAGCTAAAGCAGACGAACGTGATAAGCGAGCGTTAACTTCGATTACACGATATTCTTCTGAAACAGTATCGAAAGCATACTGAATGTTACATTCTCCAACTACACCAAGATGGCGAATTGTGCGAATAGCAACTTCACGTAATTTATGATATTCTGAGTTTGATAATGTTTGAGATGGTGCAATTACGATAGATTCTCCTGTGTGAACACCAATAGGATCGAAGTTCTCCATGTTACAAACTGTGATACAGTTATCGTAAGAATCACGAACTACTTCGTACTCAATTTCTTTCCATCCTTTTAATGACTCTTCCACTAAAACTTGAGAAGAATAATTGAATGCTTTTTCAACTAAATCTAATAATTCTTCTTCGTTATTTGCGAAACCAGAACCTAAACCTCCTAAAGCGTACGCCGCACGAATGATTAATGGGAAACCGATGCGTTTACCAGCTGCCATTGCGTCTTCTACAGTTTCTACTGCTTCTGAACGAGCAGTTAAAACACCAATTTGGTCTAATTTTTCGATGAAAATATCACGATCTTCCGTTGCTTCAATTACTGGAATTTGAGTTCCTAAAACCTCAACACCATATTTCTCGAATATATTTTCTTTATTTAATTCAACCGCACAGTTTAAAGCTGTTTGTCCTCCAAAGGCAACTAAAACTCCGTCTGGTTTTTCTTTTTTAATGACTTCTTCCACAAAGTAAGGCGTTACAGGTAAGAAGTAAACTTCGTCTGCAATTCCTTCAGAAGTTTGAACAGTTGCAATATTTGGATTAATTAAAACTGTTTTAATTCCTTCTTCTTTTAACGCTTTTAACGCTTGCGAACCAGAATAATCAAACTCACCAGCTTGACCAATTTTTAATGCTCCTGATCCTAATACTAATACTTTTTTAATATCTTTTTTTAACATCGTGATTCTGATTATGCGTTTGCGTTTTTATATTTTTTTACTTCTTCGATGAATTCATCAAATAAATATTCTGTATCAACTGGTCCTCCCATTGCTTCTGGGTGGAATTGAACTGTAAAAATTGATTTTGATTCGTGACGAATTCCTTCACATGTTCCATCATTTAAGTTCGTAAAGAATGTTTTAAATCCTTCTGGTAATTTCGAATCATCAACTGCGAAACCGTGGTTTTGAGATGTAATGAAACATCTTTTTGTTCCTACTAATTGTACAGGTTGATTATGCGAACGGTGTCCGTATTTTAATTTAAAAGTAGATGCACCAGCCGCTAAACTTACCAATTGATTTCCTAAACAAATTCCGAAAATTGGTTTATCTGCTTTCAAAGATTCTTTAATATTATTAATTGTAGGAATACATAAAGCAGGATCACCAGGTCCATTCGAGATAAATAATCCATCATATTCTAATGTTGAATAATCATAATCCCAAGGAACTCGAATTACCTCAACATCACGATTTACAAAACAACGGATGATATTATTTTTCACCCCACAATCAATCAAAACAATTTTGATATCAGCACCTTCGTTGTAACGAATTACTTCTTTACAAGAAACTTGATCTACTAAATTATCTTCGTTTGGATCGTAATATGCAACATCTGTATCAGCAACAATTTTTCCTAAAGTAGAACCTTGCTCACGTAATTTTTTTGTAATCATACGTGTATCTACGCCATAAATACCAGGGATATTTTGACTTTCTAACCAAGCTCCTAATTTTTGAATAGCGTTCCAATGCGAATAATCATCAGCATAATAAGAAACAACCAAACCAGTTACTTGAATTTGGTTCGATTCCATCCAAGCTTCAATTTCATTAATCATTGCTTTATCATCTGGAACACCATAGTTTCCGATCATTGGAGCTGTCATCACCATAATCTGCCCTTTGTAAGAAGGGTCAGTCAAACTTTCATTATATCCAACCAAAGCTGTGTTGAATACTACTTCTCCTGCGGCAGAAGTATACGCACCGAAAGATTTTCCTTCGATTTCTAATCCGTCTTGGAATACTAATTTTACTGTCTTATCCATTGATGATAATGTTAATTTCAGTTTCTAAAGCTGATATGAATTTATCTATGTATTGTTTTGTTACTGTTAAAGGTGGTAATAAACGAATAACGTTTGTACCTGCGTAGCCTACAAAAATATTGTGTTTTGTAACTAAGTTATTTTTTAATTCGCCGATTGGGAAATCAAACTCGATTCCAATCATTGATCCTCGACCACGAACTTCTTTAATTTTTGGAAATTTATTTAATTGGATTCCAACATATTCTCCAATTTCTTTTGCATTTTCGATTAAGTTTTCTTGCTCAATCACATCTAAAACGGCTACCGCTGCAGCACAAGCTAAATGATTTCCTCCAAAAGTTGTTCCTAATAATCCGTAAGAAGCTTTAAATTCTGGAGAAATTAAAACACCACCGATTGGAAATCCATTCCCCATTCCTTTTGCCATCGTAATCAAATCTGCTTTGATACCAGAATGTTGATGTGCAAAGAATTTCCCTGAGCGTCCGTAACCACATTGAATTTCATCTGCGATTAAAACCACTTCATTTTCTGTACAAACTTTTCTTAATTCTTGTACAAATTCGTCTGTTGGTAAAATAATTCCTCCTACTCCTTGAATTGGTTCGTAAATAACCGCTGCTACATCTCCTCCTGCAATTACTTCTTTTACTTCATCAATATTAAAATTGACAAAAGATACTTTATGATGTGCATTAAAAGGTGCCACAATTTTTGGATTATCTGTCAACGCAACTGTTCCCGAAGTACGTCCGTGAAAAGCATCTTTGAACGCAATTACTCTGTCTTTTCCTGTATGAAAAGAGGCTAATTTAACTGCATTTTCGTTGGCTTCTGCTCCAGAGTTAATCAAGAATAAAGTATAATCTTCGTAACCTGATGCTTTACCTAATTTTTCTGCCAATTCTTGCTGAATCGGAATATTTACTGAGTTTGAATAAAACCCGATATTATTAATTTGTTCTGTTAATTTCTCAACATAATATGGATGCGAGTGACCGATAGAAATCACTGCGTGACCTCCATAAAGGTCCAAATATTCTTTTCCGTTTTCGTCCCAAAGAATACAATCTTTAGCTTTAACCGGAGTTACATTCATTAATGGATATACGTCGAATAGTTTCATTTTCTTTTAAGTTTTACGTTTAACGGTTTACGCTAAACGATTATTAATTGTTTTAATAAAAGCTAATAACATCGCTTTTACTTTTTCAACTTTATATTCAAGTTCTTTAAATATTTCTCCTGTTATCAATTTCAAATCTTTTGATAGAATCAATAAATAAAGCGTTTCATTTGTAGAACCTAAAGAGATATGAAGGAATCGTAAAAAATCTTTATCCGAATTTCTACCACAACCTTCTGCAATATTTGCTGGTATAGAAGATGATGCTCTTTTAATTTGAGAAATTAATCCAAATTGTTCTTCTTTTGGAAATTGATTTACAATTTTATATAAATCTAAAACCAAGAGATGTGAACGATTCCAAACTTGTAATTTTCTATAATCTTGCATACTCAAAACTTATAACTCAATACTCACAACTTTTTAAAACGCCACAGTTTTAAGATTAAGTCCTAAGTTTTCTTCCCAACCGAACATCAAGTTCATGTTTTCTACGGCTTGTCCAGAAGCTCCTTTTGTTAGATTATCGATGATAGAAGTGATTAACAATACATCGTCTTGTTTCTGGATATGTAAAAAACATTTGTTGGTATTTACGACTTGTTTCAATGCAATTGGTGCGTCAGAAACATGTGTAAAAGGTTCGTTTTTGTAATATTCGTTGAAGATATTTTTTGCTTCTTCTTCTGATAAATCAGATTTTAAATAAACACCTGCTAAAATTCCGCGCGCAAAATCTCCTCGCATTGGTAAGAAATATACTTTGTTATTGAAATCTTTTTCTAATTGATTCAATGTTTGGTAAATTTCTCCTTCGTGTTGATGCGTAAATTCTTTGTAGAAAGAAACGTTATTGTTTCGCCAACTAAAGTGCGTAGAAGCTGATAAACTTTGTCCAGCACCTGTAGAACCCGTTACAGCATTGATATGAATATCATTTTTGATTTCATTTTTCGCTGCCAATGGTAACAATGCTAATTGAATAGCTGTTGCAAAACAACCTGGATTTGCAATATTTTGAGCTGTTTTGATTGCTTCGCGATCTAATTCTGGTAAACCGTAAACAAACGTTCTATCTTCGAAAATGTGGTTCTCATTTAATCGAAAATCGTTGCTCAAATCAATAACTTTTGTGTTGGCTGAGTATTTATTGTTCTGTAAAAACTCTGCCGATTTTCCGTGACCAAGGCATAAAAAAACGACATCAGCATTTTCGTCTATTTTATCCGAAAATACGATGTCAGTTTCTCCAAACAAATCGTCGTGCACTTTGGTAACGGGGTTGCCTGCATTTGATGTACTGTACACAGACGAAATATTAACCATCGGGTGATGTATCAATATTCTTAGCAGTTCGCCTGCTGTGTAGCCAGCACCTCCTACAATGCTTACGTTAATTTTGTTTGTCATTTGTTATGTTTTGCGCGTGTTTTTTTAAGGTATAATACCTCTACTATATTTCTAAAATAAAGTGGACTCGTTGGAATCCACTTTAAAGAATCAATTAATCGAAACTATGAACAATCTTTAATTGATTACCAAATATTTTGATGAAACCTCTTGCATCTCTACTATCCCAAGCTTCGTTTTCTTCTCCATAAGTAGCGACTTTAGATTGCATCATATCATAAGGCGATTCGATTCCAATCATTGAGAAATGATAAGGATTTAATTGTACTTTCACTTTTCCTGTTACATGATTTTGAGAAGATTCTAAGAATGCTTCGATATCACGCATTACTGGATCCAAGTATTGTGCTTCGTGCAATAAAGTTCCGTACCAGTTTGATAACGAATCTTTGTGCAACAATTGCCATCTTGTAAGTGTATGTTTTTCTAATAAGTGGTGTGCTTTGATTAATAAATAAGCTGCTGGCGCTTCGAAACCTACACGTCCTTTGATACCTAAAATTGTATCTCCTACGTGGATGTCGCGACCAATTGCATATTCACCACCGATTTCGTTTAATTTTTGAATTAATGCAACTGGAGATAATTTTTCTCCATCTAAACCTACTGGAATACCTTTTTCAAATTCAATTTCGATAACAGATGGTTCTGTTCTTGATAATTGTGTTGGATAAGCTTCTTCTGGCAACGCTTGGTTAGATGTTAATGTTTCTACTCCACCAACAGATGTTCCCCAAATTCCTCTGTTAATAGAGTATTTAGCTTTTTCCCAACTATAGTTTACACCATTTGCTTGTAAATATTCAACCTCTTGTTGACGAGATAATTTTTCGTCGCGAATTGGTGTGATGATTTTAGATTGTGGTGAAATAACTGCAAAAGCAACATCAAAACGAATTTGATCGTTTCCTGCTCCTGTAGATCCGTGTACAATGTATTCTGCATCTACATCTTTTGCATACTGAGCAATTGCAATTGATTGAAACATACGTTCTGCACTTACTGATAATGGATAAGTGTTATTTTTCAAGATGTTTCCGTAGATTAAGTAGCGAACACAATCGTTGTAATATTTGTCTGTAATATCAATTGTAACGTGTTTAGAAGATCCTAATTCGTAGGCACGTGCTTCGATATCTTTTAACTCTTCTGCCGAAAATCCACCAGTATTTACAATTACTGTATGCACTTCCATTCCTTGATCTTTTGTTAAGTTAACCAAACAGTACGATGTATCTAAACCTCCACTGTAAGCTAAAACTGCTTTGTTGCTCATTGTTTGTTTATTTGTTTATATTGGGAATAATTCTTCTTAATTCATTGGTAACCTCTTCTCGGCTACTCTCTTCTTTCATTACGATTAATACCGTATCGTCTCCAGCTATTGTTCCAATTATGGTATTGAAATGTGTGTTGTCAATCTCAAAAGCGATTCTGTTTGCATAACCTGGTTTTGTTTTGATAACTCCCAAATTTTTAGAGAAAATCAAACTTGCATTTTCGTTATGTGTAACGGTTGCTGTTGGAACAGCACTTTCTGTAAGGCGATAAATGTATTGTCCTGAACTATTAGGAACTTTTGAAACTTTCAATTCGCGCAAATCTCTCGATAAAGTTGCTTGAGTAACGGAGATATCTAAATCGATTAATTTTTTTAATAATTCGTCTTGATTACTTATTTCTTGATCTGTTATTAAATCTTTTATAATCTGGAATCTGTATTTTTTATTACTCATTTTGAATATTTATTCGAAATTTTATGCAAATATACTCATTTTAGACAAAAAAAAACCTTAGTTCGTATATTTATTCATCTTCTTTTTTTGATTGATTTGCCAATGCGCGCTTAGCGTACTCGTCATCAAGGTTATCATAAACCAATCCTGTACAAATACAACGCTCACGATCATTTTCCATCAAGATGTGATAGTTTTTACAACTTTTACATCCATTCCAAAATTCATCCGATTGTGTTAATTCCGAAAATGTTACTGGCTTGTATCCTAATTTTGTGTTCATACGCATTACAGCTAAAGAAGTTGTAATACTAAAGATTTTTGATTTCGGGAATTTTGTACGTGACAATTCAAAAACAGCGTGTTTTATTTCGCGTCCAATTCCTGAACTCCTTAAATCTGTACGAACAATTAAACCTGAGTTTACGACGAATTTTTCTTCTTCGTACGTTTCTATGTAGCTAAACCCTGCTATTTGATCATCATCATCAAAAGCAATCACAGCATTTCCATTACGCATTTTGCGTTCAAGATAAACTGGATTTCGTTTAGCAATACCCGTTTTTCTCATACGAGCTGATTCTTCGTACCATTCGCACAACAATTCTGTGTACTTGGCATCATCTGCATTTGCTATTCTAACATACATAATTTAAGGGAAAGTCGATTAATAAAGAGGAATTGAGAAAAGATGACCTTTTGTCATCACACTTAAGTAAAATATGAGAACCAAAAGGTGTGCTTTCATTGCGAAAGCTACTCTCATAATTGAGAAGAACAATTTCAGTAATTTCTTCCATTAATCAACAAGATATTCAGTTATTATACTGAGATGCAAAGTTAAATATTATATTTTTGTATCACCAAAAAAAAGCAAACAAAATTTACATATTTATTAAAATGTTGAAAATTATTAAAATAGGAGGCGGAATTATCGATAACGAGCAAGACTTAGAACAATTCCTACAAACGTTTTCCGAAATTAAAGAACCTAAAATTTTGGTTCATGGAGGAGGAAAAGGTGCTTCGAAGATGTTAAATCAATTGGGAATCGAACCAAAAATGATCGAAGGTCGTCGCATTACAGACAAACCAACATTGGATGTTGTCACAGGATTATATGCTGGAAATTTGAACAAATCTATCGTTTCTAAATTACAAGAATTTGGATGCAATGCATTAGGATTATCTGGTGCAGATGGTAATGCAATCAAAGGTTCTAAGCGTCCTGTAAAAACTATTGATTATGGTTTTGTTGGAGATTTGAATCATGAAAGTGTCAACAAAGAATTATTTCAATTATTAATTGATAACAATATCACACCAGTAGTTTGTGCGATTACACATGATGGAAATGGACAATTGTTGAATACTAATGCAGATACTATTGCCTCTACAATTGCGGTTGCTATGTCACAAGAAAATGAAGTAGAATTAAATTTCTGTTTTGATAGAATTGGCGTACTTCGTGATGTAAATGATGACACAACATTGATTCCAAAAATTAACGAAACTTTATATTTGCAGTTAAAAGAAGAAGGTGTAATTTTCGAAGGAATGATTCCAAAATTAGACAATTCATTCAAAGTAATCAATGCGGGTGTAAAAAATGTATGTTTGGTGCACGCGCGCAACATTAACTCAGAGATTAAAACAATTTTATGTTAGAATTAACTGTTCTCAAAAAGAAAGCTGTCGATTTGTTGTGTCAATTAATCGAAACTCAATCTTTTTCGAGCGAAGAAGATAAAACGGCCGATATTATTTTCAAGTTTTTAACTGATCATGGTGCTACGGCTCATCGTCAGAATAACAATGTTTGGAGTATTCATCCAAATTTTGATGAGAACAAAAAAACAATTTTATTAAACTCTCATCACGACACTGTAAAATTTGGCTCTTCTTGGACATATGATCCATTAAAAGCTACAATCGAAGGTGATAAATTAGTAGGTTTAGGAAGTAACGATGCAGGAGCTTCTGCGGTAAGTTTATTAGCCACTTATATCAATTTTTTGAATGATGATTTACCATTTAATCTAATTGTCGCAATCACAGCTGAAGAAGAAAGTTCAGGGCAATTAAATGTTGCAAGTATTTTACCTAATTTACCAAAAATCGATTTGGGAATTGTAGGAGAACCTACGCAAATGGACATGGCAATTGCAGAACGTGGTTTGGTTGTAATGGACGTAATTGTAAAAGGAAAAACTGGACATGCTGCAAGAAACGAAGGTGTAAATGCAATTTACGAAGCGATTGATGTGATGAATTGGTTCAAAACGTATCAATTCGAAAGAGTTTCGGATATGTTAGGACCAGTTAAAATGACGGTTACACAAATTGAAGCAGGAAAGCAACACAATGTTGTGCCAGATGAATGTCGTTTGGTTGTAGATTGTCGTGTAAACGAATTGTACTCAAATCAAGAAGTCGTTGATATTATTTCGAGTTGTTTACCAAAAGCAGAAATTAAAGCACGTTCGTTGCGTTTAAATTCTTCACGTATTTCAGAAAATCATCCAATTGTACAAAAAGGAATCGAATTAGGTTGTACAACATATGGTTCGCCAACAATGTCGGATCAAGCAATGATGAATTTCGAAACGGTAAAAATGGGACCTGGAGATTCTGCTCGTTCTCATACACCAGACGAATATATTTATTTATCCGAAATAGAACATGGAATTGAACGATATACAAGTTTATTAAAAGATTTTACGTTTTAAATTAAGAATAAACTCTTATAATCGAAAAAGCATCTTCATACAATTGAAGATGCTTTTTAATTTTATCAAAACTGATAATTAAAACCTGCAAAACATAAAGATATGTTCTAAAAATTAAACACAAAAAAAGAGGCTAATTAATTTTAGCCTCTTTTTTTATATATGAAATTAAGTCTTACTCAATTTGCATTTTAACTGGAATGTTGAAATTCAACTTCGCAGCACGACCATCTTCTGTTTGAGCAGGTTTGATCGTTTTCCCTCTTTTTTGTTGACGTTGTGTAATACGCTCTAAAGCTTTTTTAGCTTCAGGACCTAACTTAGCATCACCCATTGGAGAAATTCCAACGATTCTACCTTCAGTGTCAATTTGGAAAGAAAGTTTAGCAGCTACTACACCAGATAAACCTTGACCAGCAGCGTCATTCGCAAAATCTTGCAACTCGTCTTGTAAATCTTGTGATAACTTTTTAGATAAACAGTCTGTTGCAGCTTGTTTACCTTTTGCAGCATCTTTCTCACAACCAGGATATACCGCCATTACAGCCGCTGTACGAGCAGTTACTGTAGATGGAGCTGCAGGTTCTGTACCTTTCCCTGGATTAGGAGTACTTGGTGTATCCTTTGGTGCTTCTTTTTTAGTATTTACTTCATTAGCACCTCCAGTTTGTGTTGTTGATTTTGGCCCTTCTCTATCTACTAAACCTAAATCTTTATCGGCCATTTCCTTTACTTCGACAATAGGCTCTTCTTTTTTAGGCTGAGCTTTAGGTTCTGGCATAACCACTCTAACCTGAGCTGTTTCTTCTTGATATCTTTGTTCTGGCTCTGGCTTTGGTGGCTCTGGTTCAACCACTTCTTCCTCTTTTGGAGGCTCAGGAATATTCAAATCCTCAAGCTGAACATCTACGACTACGTCTTCTGACTTTTTACTTTCAAACAAACCTGTTGCAGAAGCAATAAGACCAAAAGCTAAAATCGCAATTACTATAAATCCACGAATGAAAGCTTTCAATAATGTACTCTTCTCAGACATTCTCATGTCATAAGCTCCATACGCTTTATTTCTACCTTCAAATACAATCTCGTCTAAGGATTTTAGTTTGTTGTTATTTTCTGACATTTTAATTCTTTTAAATTTAACAATTAAACTAATTATTTACCTACTTTTTCGTCGAACACTTTTTGTTCAAAAGGTGCAACAGGTACGATTCCGTAACGAGTAGACTTTGTAATTTCCATTTCATCTAAGATAGTTACTAAATTATCATACGTAGCATCATCCATAGGTTTGATAATTACAGTAAACTTATCTTTATCTGCTCTACCTTGTGCTGCTGTAATAACATCACGAATTTTAGAGTAGTCAGTTTCATTTAGAGTTCCTCCGTTTAATCCTGCCTGATCTTGTTGATGCCAAAATAACTTATTATCCTTTCCAATTAAAATTGATATAGAATTATTCAATTTTATTTCTGGTTTATCAGTTGGATCTAATTTGTCAATTTTTGGAGGCATATTCAAGTTCATTACATTTGGTTTGATCGATGTCGCCGCAAACATAAAGAAAGTAATTAATAAGAAACCTAAATCAACCAAAGGAGCCATATCGACTTTCGTCGAATTCTTTTTGGAACGGACTTTCTTTCCGCCACCGTCATCGTGACTTTCTATTTGTGCCATTTTCTAATTTCTTAATAATTATTCTTGAGATGTAATTAACTGGAACTTATTCATATTTTTCATTTGCAATTGTTGAATCAAATTCTTGAATTGAATATATTCAGATTTTTGATCCCCTTTAATTGCCAAGAAAATATCTGGGTTCACTTCTTTTGCTTCAAATACCCAATCAATTAATTCTTGATTTTTGTTCGGTATCGTATCTAATGGAATACCAGGATGATATGATTGTTGTTTATCAGTAGACTGATTCAAATAATTTCTCATCTCTTTCATTGGTACACCAAACTCTACTATGCTTTTGAATGCATTCTTTTCAGCATCTGTAAACTTTACTCCGTACTTATCACCCATTCTTTCTAATGTAGGAATACGATCTTTTTCTTCTAATCCGAATAAGAACTTACCTTCACCATCAATTTTAATGATCATCATGTTTTCAGCAGCCATTTTTTGGTTCGAAACAGATGTTGGTGTTACGACAGGAACAACTTCAGGTTCTCTAAAGTTAGATGTCAAAATAAAGAAAGTTAACAAAAGCCAAGCCATGTCAGACATAGCTGTTAAGTCCATCGAAGGACCTCTTCTTTTTGGTTTTACTCTTGCCATTTTCTCTGTATTATTAATTAATATTCTAAATTGTTTGTTGTTTGATTTTGTCCTTATACTATCCTTCTAAGGCTTCGTCAATTGAATATTAATTGTGAGCAGAGAAAGATTGTTGGATACTCATTCCTACTTCGTCAATTTTGAATGTTAAATCATCAATTTTAGAAGTTAAGAAAGCATACATAATAATAGCGAATGCAGAAGCACCAATACCCATACCTGTATTAATTAAGGCTTCGGCAATACCTACTGATAATTGAGCTGCATCTGGAGATCCTCCTCCTTCACCTAATGCGAAGAATGCTTTAATCATACCGATTACTGTACCCATTAAGGCAATTAACGTACCTACAGAAGCAATTGTAGAGATAATAGTCATGTTTTTCTCTAATGTTGGCATTTCTAATGTAGTCGCTTCTTCTAACGTTTTACCTAATTGAGCTAATTTTTGCTCTTTGTTTAACGTTGTGTCGTTTTCTAAAGCTTTGTAAGTTGTTAAACCTTCTTTAACTACGTTACCTACAGCTCCTTTTTGTTTGTCACATAATTCGATTGCTTTGTTAACTTCATTTTTGTTTAATAAAGCACGAATGTCATTTACAAACTTCTCAGCAGATCCAGTTCCTTTTGCTTTGTTTAAAGCGATAACACGGTCAATTGAGAAAACGATTACCATAAAGAAGAAAGACATTAAGAATGGAATAATCACCCCTCCTTTATGAATAATTCCTAAAAAGTTTAAAGGATTACCTTTTTCTACATCTCCTCCTTCGAAATTACCTTCTGCTCCAAATACAAACTTGAAGATCCCCATTGCGATTGCAATTAAAATGATCATAGTAATCACAGGGTTAAGACCTCCCTTTTTAGTTTTAGCTGGTACTGTTACATTCTTTTCCATTTACTAATTCTTTTAAATATTATGATTTTTATTAATGTGGGTGTAAATTAAGTGAAAATTTTTTAATTCTTCTAAATTTTTTACGTTGTTATCATATTAAATTTTCAATCTACTTGAAATCAATAGAATTTTTTACTGATTTGACAATTAAAAAATAATCAAAACAATATATCTAATATTAAACAATGTATAATTTTATTAAAATCAGCCTTCCCACAAAAAATAACCTATCGCAAATTTATTCAATAATTATACATATTTATATTTTTTTTTAAGAATTAAATTATTATTTTGACTTTTGCACTTCAATAATTATAAATGCTATGAAAGTTTGTATTGCCGAAAAACCTAGTGTTGCTAAAGATATCGCCAAAGTAATTGGTGCGAATCAAAAGCACGATGGATACTATGAAGGAAATGGATTTCAGGTCACTTGGACTTTCGGACACTTGTGTACATTAAAAGAACCGCAAGATTATACACCCGAGTGGAAAAGCTGGGATCTTAATTATTTGCCAATGATTCCGCAAAGTTTCGGAATTAAATTAATTGCAGATAAAGGTGTCTCGAAACAATTTCATATCATCGAAAAATTAGTCACGAACGATCAAGTCGACGAGATTATAAACTGTGGCGATGCTGGACAGGAAGGAGAATTGATACAACGTTGGGTTTTACTTAAAGCGCGTGCTAAAGCGCCAATGAAGCGTTTATGGATTTCTTCGTTGACAGAAGAAGCAATTAAAGAAGGTTTTGATAATTTGAAAGATGGAGAAAAATATTTCAATCTTTTTTCTGCAGGACAAGCGCGTGCAATTGGCGATTGGTTACTAGGAATGAACGCTACACGATTATTTACCAAAAAATTTGCGCCGCCAAAAACAGTTCTTTCTATTGGTCGTGTGCAAACACCTACATTAGCAATGATTGTACAGCGTCAAAAAGAAATCAATGCGTTTATTATTGAGGAATATTGGGAATTGAAAACGATTTTCAAAGAAGTAGAGTTTAATGCGACAATACCTCGTTTAAAATCTGAAGAAAAAGCCAAACAAGGTTTAGATTTCATCAAAAATCGAGAGTTTGAAATCATTGATTTCGAAGTAAAAGAGGGTCGTGAAAAAAATCCTCGCCTATTCGATTTAACTGCTTTACAAGTAGAAGCGAATAAAAAATATGCGTTTTCGGCAGAAAATACCTTAAAATATATACAAAGTCTTTACGAGAAAAAATTTGTGACCTATCCTCGTGTTGATACCACTTATCTTTCGGAAGATATTCACCCTAAAGTTCCTGGAATTTTAAATAAATTAACCGCTTATCAAAATTTGATTGCTCCTTTGATGACACAACCAATTCCGATGTCAAAAGCAGTTTTTGATAATACAAAAGTAACCGATCACCACGCTATTATTCCGACAGAAATCTTTCCACAAGGTTTATCGAACGAAGAAAAACGTATCTATGATTTGGTTGCGCGACGTTTTATTGCTGTTTTTTATCCAGAATGTAAAGTTGCCAACACAACTGTCGAAGGAAAAGTTGAAAATACAGGAAAAGATGGACTACTTTCTGCGATAAATTTTAAAGCTACGGGAAAACAAATTCTCGAAATAGGCTGGCGTGAAGTCTATGCAAAAGATAAAAAGGAAGACGAAAAAGATGAGGAAAAAATAATGCCGATTTTTGAGATTGGTGAAAAAGGTCCTCACGAACCATTTATTCACAAAGGAAAAACAACTCCGCCAAAACATTATACAGAAGCGACTCTATTGCGCGGAATGGAAACTGCTGGACGACAAGTGGATGATGAAGAAATGCGCGAATTGATGAAAGAAAATGGAATTGGTCGACCTTCTACGCGTGCAAATATTATCGAAACCTTGTTTCGTAGAAAATACATAGAAAAGAAAAAACGTAATATTATCGCCACACAAACTGGTATTGATTTGATTGATACCATTCAAGATGAATTATTAAAATCTCCTGAATTGACTGGTGTTTGGGAACGAAAACTTCGTTTGATTGAAAAAGGTGAATACGAATTAGAACAATTTAAGCAAGAATTGATTGAAATGGTTTCGAAACTAACATTTGATGTAAAAAATAGTTACTTCAGACCAATCGCTTCTCATCAGAATTCAGTTCAAATAGCTGAAAAACCTAAAAAGGAACGTAAACCAAAAGAAGAAATTAATCTGGAAGATGCAACTTGTCCAAAATGTAAAACACATAAATTAGTCAAAGGAAAAGCCGCTTATGGTTGTGCAAACTTTGCAGCATGTGGATTCAAAATTCCGTTCGAGTTTATGGGTAAAAAATTAACTGATAAACAAATTTTGGATTTGTTAACCAAACAAAAAACTGGAAAAATGGCTGGCTTAATCAATCCTGAAAATGGAGAAAAAGTTACTGGTAAAGCTATTTTAGGAATGAATTTCGATTTAGAATTTGAAGAAATGTAAAAAAAATAAAGCGAGTTTCGAAATTCGAAACTCGCTAATTATATTTCTCTAACGTTTCTTTCAAAATTGTTTTGACTTTTTCTTTCAATTTTTTAGGTTCGATAATTGTAACTGAACGACTCATAGAAAGAATTTCGCTGATAAAATCTTCGGTCAAAAATAGTTCTAAACCAATTAAAACTTCATCGTTTTTAGTTTCTAAAATTTGTTGGGATTCGTGCAAAGGCAAAGATTCTAAATAGGCCGCTTGTTTTTTGGTCACAGAAAGCACTATTTTTTCTGGTTTTTCTGAACTTGGAACAATAATCCCGAACGAATATTTGTACTTATCATTGTAATTAAACTCGATATTATCATCAATTTTATCTCTAAGAATCAAAACTTTATTCATTCGTTCCAAACCAAAATTTTTGACAATTCCTTTATCATCCGCAATCAAATACCATCGGTTATTGTGCTCTCTAATTGCAATTGGAGAAACTTTACGAATCGTTTCTTTTTCCTCTCCAAATTTTTGATAATGAAATTCAATTTTCTTTTTTCCTTGAATTGCTTGTACAATATCTGGTAAAAATTCGGCGCGTTTTGGCTTTCTTTTTTCCAAATACACAATAGATTCGAGCGAATTTGTCAATTTCAAAGCAGAAAAACTATTAATTTCTTCTAAAGTTTTCAGAAATAAATCAGAGCTATAATCGTCTTGAATAATATAATATCCACGCTGACTGCGACTATACATTATATCAATTCCCAATATATTTCTGATTTCTTGAATATCGCGCTGTAATGTACGTTTAGAGAAATTAAACTCTAATGTATCATCATTAAGTTGAAGCATTTCAAATTCTCTTTCCAAAAAACGCTCTAAATCTTCATAAGAACAATATTTTTGTTGTGATAATTTACGAACAATATTGAAATAACGCGCGATATAACCTTGTTTTGACATTGAATTGGAAGTGTTTGAGCAAACTTAAGTTATCTGTAATTAAAAACAAAAAAAAGTAACATTTCATTACAAAATGTTACTTTTTCTTCATTAATAAAAATGAAATATTCGAAAAAACGGATTCTATTTTTTAGATTTTTTTACTTTTGTTTTTGCATCTTTCGTAGCTGCTTTTACATCTTGTACCGCCGCTTCTATTGTTGTTGTAGCTGAGTCTACCGTAGCTGCCGCTGAATCTACTACTACTTCTGATGTTATTTCAACTGGAGTTGTGCTATCTTCAACTTTCGCTGTTTCGATGAAATTAGAAAGTTTATCAACAATTTCTGCGTTAGAAGTTGGTTCATTCTTCACTTTTACGCTTAAGAAAATTGATGGTGCAGCATTATCTTGAATATAATTTGATTCGTTTTGATAAACTCCGTCATTTTTAACAGCTGTTGAATTTAAGTTTTCTGTTAACTCTTTTGCTACTTTAACTGTTTCGTTAAATGCAACATTTTGTTTAAAAACAACTGCGGCAACTTTATTTGTATTATCATCAGTTTTTTCAAAATTTAATGTCATGATTAACTCAGGTTTTAAACTATCGATGATTGATCTTTTCTCTTCATCTTTTAATCCTTTCGTTAAATCTTTCCATAAAAGAACCTGAACATTTTCTTTATTCAATGATTCTAACTTTGTTTTGAATTCAGTTGCAATATTAGCTCCTGAATCTGCTGCAATATTATCTACAATATCTAAAATAACAACTTTTGGTGCATCTTCTACAACTTTATTTGTAATTTCTGTTGTAGGAACTTTTATTTCATTTTTTGTAGTAAAAGAGAAAGAAACTAACCCTATTGCTACGACTCCTAATACTTGCGTCAATTTTTTCATAATAAATGTGTTTTGTTTAAAAATGATACTTTTTAAATAGTTAGTACATTTAGAACTTTGCAGACACTGTTCCGAAAACTCTTAATTAATCTTAAGAAATGTTATAATTTTCTTAAATCAGACAAAAAACCTATTATAACACTGATGAATAGAGAGTTTGAAAAAATAAATAAAAAAACTCAATCTTTCGATTGAGTCATTAACTTTATTTACATGCAGCAATTATCTGCACAAAATCATCATATTTTAATGAAGCGCCACCAACAAGACTGCCATCAATATCTGGTTGAGTAAAAATTTCGTTCGCATTCTGTGCATTTACACTTCCTCCGTACAAAATACTTGTATCATTCGCGACTTCTACACCAAATTCATCATTCAAAACTTTACGAATAAATGCATGAATTTCTTGCGCTTGCTCTGGTGTAGCTGTTTTTCCAGTTCCAATTGCCCAAACTGGTTCGTAAGCAATAATCAAACGAGAAAGATCTTCTGGTTTTTGAGCAACTAAAGCATCCATGATTTGAGTTTTTACAACTTCAAAATGTTTCTCAGCTTCGCGTTCTTCTAATTTTTCTCCCACACAAAGAATTGGATTAATTTGATATTTAAAAGCTTGTTTTAATTTCTCAGCAATTACAATATCTGTTTCTCCTTGATATTCTCTACGCTCAGAATGTCCGATAATAGCGAAATCTAATCCGATACTATCCAATTGTTCTGCCGAAATATCTCCTGTATACGCCCCTTTCTCGTGAGCAGAAATATCTTGCGAAGAAATCTTAACATATTGCTCATCTACAGCTTCTAACAATGTTTGTAAATAAATAGAAGAAGGCGCAATTATAACTTGTGCTATTGGATGATTATCTGCCACCCAAGCATTAAGATTTGTTGCTAAATGAATTGCTTCTTCATAATTTAAGTTCATTTTCCAGTTTCCTGCTACTATTCTATCACGCATAAAAAAGTGTATTTTATTTGATTTTGGTTTTAATATTTACTGCAAGATAATTATTTATCGCGAAATTATACCTGATTTATTTTATGCGAACGCGAGGATCTAAAATTCCGTAAAGAATATCAACCAAAATATTAATCACAATAAACATCACAGCAATCACTAAGACAGCTCCCATCACAATTGGTAAATCTAATGTATTTAGTGCATTTACGATTTCTTTTCCTAAACCATTCCAGCCAAAAACAAATTCCACAAAAACAGAACCTGCCAACATCGAAGCGAACCAACCAGAAATTGCTGTAACAACAGGATTCAGCGCATTTCGTAATGCATGTTTTGTAATCACCGTTTTTCTTGAAAGTCCTTTTGCAAAAGCTGTTCGAATATAATCTTGGTTCAAAACTTCTAACAACGAATTTCGTGTTAATTGCGTAAAAACGGCTAACGGACGAGATCCTAATGTAATCGCTGGAAGAATAAGATTTTTCAACATCAAATGTTTTCCTTCTCCCAAATCATCCACTTCATAGAGACTTCCAATCATATTCAGTCCTGTAATATCATGCATCAAAAACGCAAAAATATAGGCAATGATAATCGCCGAAAAGAAAGACGGAATACTCATCCCAAAACTCGTCACCACTAACAAAACTCTGTCAATCCAAGTATCTTTCATCAAAGCGGAAACAATTCCCAACGCAACGCCAATTATCGTCGCAATAATAATGGCCGCAATTGCTAAAACCATCGTATTTGGTAGCGTTTCACCAATAATTGTGCTTACACTTTTTCCTTGTTTCTGAAAAGATTCGCGCAAATAAGGTGTTTTCAAAACCATTTCATTCGTTCCGAAATCCATCAATTTTGTGTAATTGTATTTATCAGAACTTAATGAAGTATATGTTGTATTGTTTTCGTCAATATTATGAAATGAAATCGGCGACAAATCATTTATATAAAAAGCATATTGTTTCCACAAAGGTTGATCTAAACCTAAGTTTTTACGAATTTGAGCCAATTGTTCAGGATCTTCTTTTTGATCGAGCATCATACGTGCAGGATCTCCAGGAAGTACCGAAAACAATAGAAAAACTACAGTCACTACACCAAAAAGTGTTAGAAATCCGTAGAAAATTTTATTTAAAATATAATTAATCACTTTTTAAAATAATTCTTCTAATTGATTAATTGAAGGAAAATCATTGTCATGATATTTCGCTTTTACCGTTCCTTTTTCTAAAATCATCACTCCTGGATTTGAACGAATAATTGTTTTCATTGTCGTTTGATCCATAAAACAATTCTCCAATTCTAAACCTTTAACAGGATTGTTCGAAACCGCTGTCACAACAAAACCTTTTGCTTTCGCTTCTTTTCCTAAAGTATTCAATTTCGCAATTTGTTTCTCGTTTACTTTTTCAACAAAAGGAATGACAAAAACAATCGCTTTTGGCGCATTCAAAATTTCAGAAGTTTTATCAACACCATTGCAATCAAAATTAAAATCGTGAATTGGTGGTTCGTACCCTTTTTTCTCCACAATTGTACGGGTTTTATCCGCTTCAATCACCCAAGGAGTTCCGTGTTTGTACCACTTATCATCCGCAATATATTGCGCATCGTCAATTTCTACAACTTTTCCATCTACACTATTTTTCATGGTGTAAATCGTTTTATATGTTGTTGGTTTCAAACCTAATTCTTGCGGAGATTTCATTCCTTCAATCAAATTTTTTCCAACTGCGTAAGGTCTAAAATCTATGATTGGTAAATGATTAATTCCGATATAGGCAATAATTACAGAACCTAAAATCGTGATAAAATTGATTGCATAATTCGCTTTTTCAACGAATAATGGTTTAATATATTTTTGACCTATCACTAAAATAATGATCAACACCAAAAGCACAACATCTTTGTAAAATGATGTCCAAGGTTCTAGTTTTAGCGCATCACCAAAACATCCACAATCGGTTACTTTATTGAAATAAGCTGAATAAAATGTCAAAAATGTGAAGAAAATAATCGTTAACAATAAAGCTATTGTTGTAAATCTTTTCCAAACGCCAAGCAATAATAAAACGCCTAAAACAATTTCAAAAATGGAGAAAAATGTTGCCAAAGGCAAACTCAAACTTTCTAAAAATGGAATATTAAGAACTGTTGGCGAAAAATATTCTTCTAATTTGAAACTTAATCCAATTGGATCTACATTTTTTACAAATCCAGAAATTATAAAAATGACACCAACTATAATTCGAGCAAATTGTACCAAATAACTCATGAAGTTTTCTTTTCGTTAATTAAAATCATGGCGAAAATCGAATAATTAATCATATCCAAATAATTTGCATCCAAACCTTCTGAAACAATCGTTTTTCCTTTATTATCTTCGATACTTTTTGTTCGCAAAACTTTCTGATAAATTAAATCTGTGATCGAGCTAATACGCATATCTCGCCAAGCTTCACCGTAATCATGATTTTTTTTCATCATCAAATCGTGCGCAATTGTTGCGTATTTATCATAAAAATCGATCGCTTGTTCATCTGTTAAATCTGGCTGATCTGCGAAACCAAGTTCTAGCTGAATCAATGCCATAATCGAATAATTTACAATCGCCACAAATTCTCCTTCTTCGTCTTCATCAACCAAACGCTCCGTCGCTTCTTGCAACGTACGAATGCGATTTACCTTGATAAAAATTTGATCTGTCAACGACGGTAAACGCAATACACGCCAAGCCGGACCGTAATCTTGTAATTTTTTTGTATATAAATCTCGACAAACAGAGATGATTTCTTTAAATTGAATTGAGGTATTTTTCATAATTTCGTTTCGATTTCAAAAATAATTGAAATTGCTTAAAGAACTTCTAAGATATGACAATTAATTGTAATGGTCGTTTGATTGATTTGAACGAGCCTAAAATTATGGGAATTTTGAATACAACGCCAAACTCTTTTTATGATGGAGGCAGTAATCAATCGATGAATTTGATTTTAGAAAAAGTTGAAAAACATTTGTCCGAAGGTGCTGATATGATTGATATTGGTGGTTATTCTACAAAACCTGGAGCAGAAAATATTTCGGAGCAAGAAGAAATTGATAGAACTGCACCAATTATCGAAAAAATTATTGAAGAATATCCAGAATTGATTATTTCGATTGATACTTTTCGAGGAAATGTGGCACGCGAAGCTGTAAAAGCTGGCGCTGCTATTATAAATGATGTTTCGGGTTGGGAATTGGACGAAAACATGTTTGATGCAATAAAAGAACTTCGAGTTCCGTACATTTTGATGCACATGAAAGGAACACCGAAAACGATGCAAAATAATCCTGAATATGCAGATATTACATTGGAAGTAAACGAATATTTTTCGCAGAAAATTGCACAATTAAAAGCTGCTAAAGTGAATGATATTATTTTAGATCCTGGTTTTGGTTTTGCAAAAACATTGGATCATAATTACGAATTATTCAGTAAAATGGAAGCTTTAGGTTTTGAAGGTTTTCCTTTATTAGTCGGAATTTCGCGAAAATCGATGATTTATAATTTGTTCGAAACAACTCCGCAAGAAGCTTTAAACGGAACTTCTGTACTAAATATGGTTGCGTTACAAAAAGGTGCAAAAATTTTGCGTGTTCACGATGTAAAAGAAGCAAAAGAAACCTTACAAATTTTTCAGAAATTGAATCAAATATAAAATAAAAGCCACTAAAAAGGCTTTTATTTTATATTTCTGCGAGCATCCCAAATACTCAAAATAATTAATTCAGCATCAGTAAATTCATACAATAACAAATATTCTCTGATAAGTTTTACTCTCACATTATCAATATTTGTTCGTCGACCAATTGTAGGATTTTCGCGCAAAACTTCTAATGTTTGAAGAATTAGATAATTTAATTTGATACTAAATCTCTTTGATTTATTTCTTAAAATCCAATATTCTAAGATTTCTTTTCGTTCAAGATTCGCTGTTTTTGTCCAAATTATTTTTCGTTTAGCCATTTTTCAATTTCTTGATTGGCTACTTTTTCACTAATTATAGATGAATTTTTATACTCATCTTTAGCTTCTTCAACTCGAACAATTTGTTCGTCAGTTAAAGTATAAATTCCACTTTCAGATTCAAAATCAAGTAAATTATTTATTTGCTCAATACTATTTTTATCATCCAGTTTTTTTATCTTTTCTATTGTCAACTTTTTTAACTCTTCTGTATTCATAATGAGAGATTTAATTTAAAGTTAATCAATTTTAATCAATGATTTTACTATTTGGAAAGAAAACTTTGAACGTATCTACAATATTTATATCCGAAGTCAAAATTTGCCAATGCGAATCTTTCACAAATTCAAACACGACTTCATTGTCATATAAATTTTCGTCCTCAATATTTACATGTAAATTATTTTCTTTTCGATCTCCAATAATCAACGCCTCTGTTACATGTTCCATTTTGTAACATAAACTTTCTAACTGATCATATTCCACAAAAATTCCGTCTTGTTGATCGATCACTTCTTGCAATTCGAAAACCGAATATTCATCTGTTTCACTTTCGCCATCAACCCAAAGAATTTTCCAAAAATAATCCTGTATATCTTTTATAGGAGCAATCACCTCTTCCATTCGTTGAATTTGGTTTTCGTCTTCTCCGTAAATTTCTATTTTATAAGTTTCCATATCTATTACAAAATTAAAAAAGTAACTTCAAACGGAAGTTACTTTTTTACAATTTTATACTTTTTCTAACTCATGTTTCACACGTTTTTCAGATTTGATATCCATAACCTGAATCGATTCTTTGCTAAAAATCTTGAACGAATGTTCATGTTTTTCTAAGAGAAAATCATAAGGTCCTTTTGGTGCAATTAATTTCACTAAAACTGGCGCAGTTTCTAACGAGATAAACACAAGAGCTATAAAAATAGCTGCAGTCCCTAAAATTGGATTATTAACTGACAATTCGTCTAAAGCCTGCATACGTGCAGCAAAACCATTGTAATTCTCTTCGGTTGGTTTAGCCGCATCAATTTCTTTTTCTTTTGCAACATTCAATCGATCTAATTCTTTATTAATTTCAGCTAAACGAGGCGCAGATTGTTGAATATAAGTTTCGATTTCGGCAGCTTTTTGTTTTTTCAATTCTGCTTTTCGTTTTGCATTTGGTCCATAACCTTCGCGTCCAGTTGTTGTTTCAGTTTGTGTACCCACAACTTCTTTTTCCAATTCGATAGAAGCAGAATTATACTCGTTTCTTAATTTATCAATTTCTGCATAAATTTCTTTTCGTTCATTCGAAAAAGGCGTTCCCAATTCAGCATAACGCGCATCAATTCCTTTTTGTAATTCCGTTTTATTTCGATTGACAATAATATTTAATTGCTTGTTAATTTCTTTCTCGAAAATTTTTAATTCTAACGGTTTCGAAATCACAATACCTAATAAAATTGCAACCAAAATACGTGGCAAAGCAATAAAAAACTGACGAAAAAATCCACCTGACTTTTTCATTGATGTGACAATATATCGGTCAAGATTAAAAATCATTAATCCCCACAACAAACCAAAACCTGTTGCTGCATATATATTATCAAAAACAGTATTCAGCGCATATCCAGCAGACAAAGCCGCCAAAATTCCTGTAAATAATATGACACCTCCAATACCAACATGTTTGTTGATATCTGTTGGTGTTTTTTTCAAGAGTTCAAGACTACTCCCTGAACAGATGATTAAAAATTTCTGTAGTCCATTCATTTTGCAAATATAGTACTTTGTATAACATATTATTAAATATCGTGCCAAAAAAAGCTGACAATCAAATTGTCAGCTTATATTTTCAAAAAATTTACTTAAACAAAATTAAGCTTGTTTTTCGATTTTAATTCTCCATCCATAAGGATCTTCTGCTAATCCGTATTGAATATCTTTTAATTTCTTTTTCAATTGTAATGCAAAAGAATCTTCTTCAGCTAAAGTTGGTAATTGAGCACGCTCTTCACCAAATCCAACTGCATCGTATTGTGTAATTACAACAGCAGTTCCACATCCAAATACTTCTTTTAATTCTCCTGATTTGTAAGCATCATACAATTCTTGTACTTCTACAGGACGTACTTCTACTTCATATCCACTATCTTTTGCTAAAGTTAAAACAGAATCACGTGTTACTCCGTTCAAAATACGCTCAGACGTTGGCGCTGTTAAAATTTTATTTCCGATACGTACCATCACATTCATTGTTCCTGCTTCTTCAATGTATTTATGCTCGATAGAATCTGTCCAAATTACTTGATCATAACCATCTTTTTGAGCTTCAGAAGTTGGAAAGAAAGATCCTGCGTAGTTTCCTCCACATTTTGCAAAACCAACACCTCCCTGAGCTGAACGACTATAATAATCAGCAATTTTTACTGATAAAGGTTTGTCGTAATAATTAGGAGCATAAGCTAATAAAATTGCAAAAATATATTCGTTAGATGCTCTTGCAGAAACCGCTTCTTCTGTTGCGAACATTACTGGACGAATATATAATGACGTTCCGTAATCTTTTGGTACCCATTGACGATCGATATCAATAATCGCTTCTAAACCATCAATAAAAATTTCTTTCGGAATTTGAGGCATATTAAGACGTGCCGCAGATAAATTAAAACGCTCGAAGTTTTTCTCTGGACGGAAAATAAATACTTCTTCGTTATCATTTTTGTAGGCTTTCATTCCTTCAAAAATTGTTTGACCATAATGGAAAGACATCGCTGCTGGAGTCATTGAAATTGGTCCGTAAGGAACAATTTTTGGCTCATCCCATTTACCATCTTTGTAATGCGCGATCAACATGTGATCTGTAAACTCTTTCCCAAAAGTAGTAGAGTTAAAAACTGAATCGTTAAATTTTGATTCAGCAATTTTTTCTATAATCATTTTATGATATATTTTGTTTGTGCTTATCAAAGGTACATTTTATTTGCACTTTTTCATAATAAATATCATAACTTTCGACGATGAAAAGAATTATTCAAGAAACGGAAGATGGATCTAAAACTATCTATATTGAAGATTGGGATGAATCTTATCATTCTAAACACGGCGCTGTACAAGAGGCTTTTCATGTATTTATACAAAATGGATTTCATCATTTTACAGAAACAAAAAATCCTATAAAAATTATCGAAATTGGATTAGGTACGGGACTTAATTCTTTCATTACTTTGATGGAAGCTGAAAAACATAAAACTCCAGTGCAATATGTTGGAATTGAAAAATTTCCAGTTTCTGATGAAGAATTTGAATTGGTGAATTATTTCGAAAATGTTTTCAAACTTTATCCGGAATTTGAACATCGAAAAGAAGAGTTTTTAGATTATTATCAACAATTATTTCATTCAAATTGGGAAAATTGGAATAAAATTTCTCCATATTTTGAAGTTAAGAAAGTGGAAGAAGATTTTTTCAATCTGAAAAATATCAACGAAAATAATTTTGATTTAGTTTATTTTGATGCATTTGGTTCTCGTGTTCAACCAGAATTATGGGAAAAAGAATTGTTAGAAATTGTTGATTCTTTAACTAAAAAATCTGCCATTTTTACCACTTATGCAGCGAAAGGAACCATAAAAAGAGGTTTGAAAGATTTGGGCTATATTGTACAAAAACGTCCTGGGCCTCCAGGAAAACGTGAAATGATGGTTGGTTTGAAGGACTTTCCATTTGATAAATAATCTCCTTTATCATTAATTATAAAAATCGTAAATTTGCGCTGGAAAACAATTTGATGTTTTCTACATTTTTTTATGACAAATTATATCGAATATAAATTTAAAGTTGCGGAAGTAGAGCCTTTTAATGAAATTATTATTGCAATGATTTCTGAACTACCCTTTGAAAGTTTTGTTGAAAACGAAGAAGGTTTTGATGCTTACATGCCAAAAACTGACGAAAATATTGACCAAGTAAAAGAAGTGATTGATTCTATCGAGAATATTGATTTTTCTTATACGCGTCAAGAAATTGAACAACAAAATTGGAATGCAACTTGGGAAGAAAATTTCACGCCAATTTTAGTGAATGACCAATGTTTGATTCGTGCAGAATTTCACGAAACAGTTGAAAATATTCCGTACGAAATTATCATTCAACCAAAAATGTCTTTTGGGACTGGACATCACTCTACAACACATTTGATGGTAGAATATATCTTGGAAACTGAATTTACAGGAAAAGATATTTTGGACATGGGCTGTGGAACGTCAATTCTTGCAATTTTAGGAATGAAACGTGGTGCAAATTATGCAGAATGTATCGATATTGACGAGTGGGCTGTGGAAAATTCTATCGAAAATGGAAAACGAAATGGTGTTAGTTTAGATGCCAAAATGGGTGATAATTCACTTTTGGGAAGCAAACAGTTTGACATTATTTTAGCGAATATCAACAAAAATATTTTAATCAGTCAAATTCCTTCTTACATCAATGTTTTGAATGAAAATGGTGATTTATTTTTAAGTGGATTGATGGAGCAAGATTTTGATGATATCTTAGCTTTTTGTACAGAAAATGGTTTGAAATTTGTATCTAAAAAACAACGAAATGAGTGGATTGCGCTACATTTCAAAAAATAAAATGATATGAAAAAATACGCAACGCAACCCATGTGGGAAACGGAAAAAGATTCGGCTGTTGATGTATTGGAACAGGAATCACACAAATATCAAATTATTGTTTACAATGATGATGTGAATACTTTTGATTGGGTAATCGAATCGTTGATTGATGTTTGTGAACACACGCCAGAGCAAGCGGAACAATGTTCTATTTTGATTCACTACAAAGGTAAATGCGAAGTCTTGACGGGTGAATTAGAAGATTTAAAACCTCGATGCACAGAATTATTGAACCGAGGTTTAAGTGCAGAAATTATTTAGAATTTCTTAATAATCATATAAAGCAAAATCAGAATCGTCTAATGTTACATTGGACGATTTTTTGTTTTGATCACTCACTATATACGAATCATAGATCTTCTCGTAAACATGATTTTCTGTTTTTGTATCCACAACTTCTGTAGATTTTTCTGTAGAATTAATCACAAAAGGAGTTACAACCAATGCTAATAGCAATATACAAGCAGCAGCCCACCAAATATTGAAATGTACAACTTTTGTTTCTTTTTTATCAATAGTTTTCGATAAAATTGACTGTTCTAAATCGTCAAAATAATTAGTAGGGGTTGTATAATTTTCCTTTTGTTTTAAGCTTTTAAAATAAATTTCATCTTCTAAATTCTTAAAATAATTCTCTGGAACCTTAAAATTATTTTTTAATCCATTTTCTTTCATATCATTCATAAGACAAAAAAAAGTTAAAAAGGTTTAATCTTCATCCTCTAAAAATTCTTTAATTTTTGTAACTGCATGATGATAAGACGCCTTTAGCGCACCAACAGATGTTCCTGAAATTTCAGAAATTTGTTCATATTTCATTTCATCATAATATTTCATCATAAATACTACGCGCTGCTTTTCTGGCAAACTTGCAATCGCTTTTTGTAGTTTCAACTCAATTTCATCACCTGTAAAATACTCATCCGTAGATAAATCATCTGCAATATTCATCGAATAATCTTCAAACGAAACATTTTGTTCTTTAGCATTTTTATGAATAAAATTGATGGTTTCGTTATAAGTAATCCTAAAAATCCATGTCGATAATTTTGATTCATTTTTGAATGAATTCAAATTTTGATAGATTTTTATAAAAACATTTTGAGCAATATCATCTGCGTCTTCATGAATCAAAACCATACGACGAATTTGCCAATAAACTCTCTGATGATAATCTTTTACAAGAAGTTTAAAAGCCTTTTCCCAATCCTTATTTAAAATGTGCTCTAATAATTTCTGATCCAATTGAATAATATTAAGCTGTAAAGCTATTAAATTTGAAATGATAAACTTCTAATATTATTTCAAGTAATGTATATTTTATCTTTTTTTTAAGAAGTTTAATTCCCTATCTAGGTTTTGGAACCCTAAAATATCGATTAAGTAGATTATTTACAGTTAAATAACTATGCTTTGAATTTATTGTAATTTTTAACTTTTTACTTCTTTCGTAACTCAATTCTATTGCTCATAATTTTAAAAGCATGGCGTATGGCTATAAAAAAATGACCGATAAAAAGGAATACTATTTCACTCTGATCGAGAAATACAATATGCTTCAAAGAAGTTTACAAATGTGCTTGATTCCTATGGCGTAGAACGTAGCATGTCAAGAAAAGAAAATAGCAATGCTGAAAGTTTTTAAAGATTGAAATTATTTATAGAAATAAATAAATTTCAAGAGAAAAAATGAAAACGAAAACATTTCAATTTTCTAAATGATCGCGATTCATTTTATTTTGGATAATGCAAGCTCAACTTCGGTTGGGCTTTTTTTGTAATTATTTGGGCGTTCCCTCGCTCTTTGCCTTCCATTTATATTATTTCATAGAATACCAAAAAATACAAACACAGCTAATGTAAATCGCTCGGTCGGGCTATCCGTTCCAATCTTTTGTAGAAGAAGATTAGAAGTGATTACAGAAAATCCAATTTCTACAAAAGGATTTCCACTAC